>CALMOL010000411.1 GCA_937871685.1 uncultured Verrucomicrobiota bacterium | reverse complement strand
CCATTGCTCCAATTGCCACCCGCCGGCGAAACCCAGACGAACTCATTCGGCCCACCGTCCGGCTGAAAGCGGGAGCGCAAATCCAGGGCTTGCGCCGCCGACGGAAAAGCCGCCAGCGCCAGCGCGCCGCCGAAGATCAGCTTTCGTGCAGTGGGGGACAGCCGCGCTCTCATGGGAATTCCCCTTCAGGGAGGTTTAAAACTCACCGTCGCCGCCCTCGAAGCACACTCCGCGAGGGCCGGGTGAGCGGAAGGCGCGCGCGAACGAATGGCCGGCAAGCCGCGTTTGGACCGTCAACCGCCCGCCGGAGTGACCTCCGCAGGCACCCGAGTGACCGGCGCGGGCACCCGAGTGATCATTTTGGCCACTCGGGTGACCCCGCTAGGCACTCGGGTGGCAAAATTGGGCACTTGGGTGCCCGCGCCGGTCACTCGAAGGGCATGGCAAGGTCACTCGGGTGACCCCGCCAGGCACTCGGGTGGCAAAATTGGGCACTCGAGTGCCTTGGCAAGCCCTTCGAGTGATCTCCCAAGCCCTGGGGGTGACCGGCCACGATCTGCGGCGATCCTGCTTTTGGAGGCGGCTACGAAAGGGCGGCCGCGACTTCGCGAGGCGCTGCTTCTTGCCGGGACTTTTGCCGCGGCAGGCGGCCGCAAAAAAACTTTCAGAAATCCCGAATGTATGACCGTTCCTGTCATACTTTCGGAAGGAGAATACGCGCGCCACCCGCTCTCGCGGGCAGCCTTTCCAGAAGCCGGCGGTCCCGCGGCACCGGCCTGGGGAGCATTCAGAAATGCCATTCCGCGGCCTCAACCCACGCATCGTATGCAAACCAACGCCAAAATCCAGGCCCGCGCCAGCCACCCGCCCATCCTCCTGCTGCCTCCGCAGTGGGAAGCCATCGCCGCGGCCCTCGCCGCGCTGCGCGCCGCGTTTCAGCCCGCCCTGCAGCCCCTGAGCGCGGCCGAGCGCCGCCAGCTCCTGGGCGTGAACATCGCCAACGAGGCCTTCACGGCTGACTACCTCGCCCTCCTCCAGGCGCACCCCGGCGCGGTGCCCACCCTCCTGCGTCCGGCCGACACCGCGACGGCGCGCCGGCCGGCCTGGAAGCGGTCGTGGCCCCGCTGCGCGCGCACGTCGCGCGGCGCGAGGAGATTAAGCGCCGCACCCGCGCGCTGAAGGCCGCGGCCGGCGAAGCCACCCCGCCCGCAAACGTGACCGCGCTGCCGGCCGCGTCCACCGCGCCGCACGGCGGCTCGGTGCCGACCACCTTGGCGGCGTAAGCAGACACGCTTGCTCATATCCGCCGCCGCGTCGGACTTCATCCAGGCGGGCGTTCCCAAGCGGGAGCGCCCGCCTTCGTCGCGCCTGGAACGCTCCGATCCAGGTTGTCGCCTGTGCTTGAAGCGCGCTTGCGCAAGGGCACCGGCAAGGTGGAGTGCGGTGGCAGGCGTCAGCGCGGCATCGCTTTCGCTTCGTTGCCGCGGTCAAGCCTTCAAAGCGGTGTCGCGCTGACGCTTGCCACCGCACTCCAAAACGCCGGCGCCTCTCCGCAAGTCATCGCCCGCGGGTGCGACCACCTGAATCGAAAACGCGCTAACGCTTGCCCTCGCACTCCAAGACGCGCCCAAGCTCCCGCAAACCCTCGCCCGCGGAGGCCTTGGTCCGGCCGGCTTACAAAAGATCCTCGGACACCACGCTGGTGCGCTCGCGGGTGCCCAGGAGCTGGGCTTGCTCGATCACGGCCTGGGCTTCCTCGTTGAAGCGGTAGCCGTGGCAGTTCGGGCACATGGCGGCGCGGCGCGCCACGATGGAGTCGCAGCCCTCGCACACCTTGTATTCCTCGGGCTTGCCCGCGATCTTCGCCGCTTGGCGGGCGCGTTCGGTCGAGGGATCGGAGGACATGGGGGAGCGCGCACGATGTAGGGCGCGCGGGCGGCTTCGGCAAGCGCCTTCGATGTCAGGTTTGTTTCATTCGCCGCACGGCGCGCCACACGGCCTCGCCGGTGGCGGGAGAGGCGAGCTCGACGGGGCGGCAGTTTCCCGCGGGGGCGAAGGCGGACACGGCGTCGCGGATGGCCTCGCGGGCGGAGATGGCGAGCATGAGCGGGGGCTCGCCCACGGCCTTGGAGCCGCCGATGACGCCGGGCTGGTGGGCGTCGCGCAGGAAGGCGACGCGGAAGTCGGCCGGCGCGTCGCCGACGGCGGGGATCTTGTAGGTGTCGGGCGAGTGGGTGAGGAGGCGGCCGGCGGCGTCCCATTTCAATTCCTCGACGGTGAGCCAGCCGAGGCCTTGGACGAAGCCGCCCTCGATCTGGCCGCGGTCCACGCCGGCGGCGAGGGAGTCGCCCACATCGTGGAGGATGTCGGTGCGCAGCAGGCGGGCGGCGCCGGTGAAGCCGCACACGGCGGCCTCGCTCACGGCGGCGCCGCACGCGAAGTAGTGGAAGGGCCGGCCGCGCGCGGTGGACCAGTCCCAGTCGAGACCGGGCGTGGCGTAGTGGCCGGTGGCGGAGAGCGGCACGCGCTCGATGTAGGCGCGGCCGATGAGGGAGGCCCACGGGAGGGACTTGGCGGGATCGTCCGCGAGGAAGACGCGGCCGCTCTCGAAGCGCACGTCGGGGGCTCGCGCTTCGTCTTGGTCGAGCCAGCGGCAGGCGAGCGGCGCGAGGCGCGAGCGCAACTTCTGGCAGGCATGAGCGACGGCGGCGCCGTTAAGATCCGAGCCGCAGGAGGCGGCGGTGGGCGAGGTGTTCGGCACCTTGTCGGTGCGCGTGGCGGTGATGCGCAGGAGGTCGCGCGGGACGCCCAGCTCGCGCTCGGCGACGGCGAGGATCTTCGTGTGGAGGCCCTGGCCCATCTCGGTGCCGCCGTGGTTGAGCAGCACGGAGCCGTCCTGATACACGAGCGCGAGGGCGCCGGCCTGGTTGAGGTGGCGCAGGGTGAAGGAGATGCCGAACTTCACCGGCGTGATCGCCAGGCCTCGCTTCACGTGCGGGGAGCGGGCGTTCCATTCCGTGATCTCGGCGCGGCGGCGGGTGAAATCGGACGAGGCGAGCAACTCGTCCCAGATGCGGCGGATGCGCTGGTCGCCGATGGGCTGGCCGTAGTGGGTGGTGTTCGTGTCACCGTCGCCGCGGTAGAGATTTTTCGCGCGCAGGTCTTCCGGCGGGAGGCCGCAGGCGCGGGCGGCGTGGTCGAGGATTTCCTCGATGACGAGCATTCCCTGCGGGCCGCCGAAGCCGCGGAAGGCGGTGTTGGAGGCGACGTTGGTCTTGGCGACGCGGCCGGTGAACTCGACGTGCGGGAGGTAGTAGGCGTTGTCGAGGTGGAAGAGGGCGCGGTCGCAGATGGCCTGCGAGAGGTCGAGCGACCAGCCGCCGTCGGAGAACAACTCCGCGCGCACGGCGCGCATCCTTCCGTCCGGCGCGACGGCCGCTTCCCAGCGCGCGAGGAACGGATGGCGCTTGCCGGTGAGCGCCATGTCCTGGTCGCGATTGAACCACACGCGCGCGGGGCGGCCGGTGGCGCACGCGGCGAGGGCGGCGAGCGCGGCGGGGGCGTTGCCCTGCGTTTCCTTGCCGCCGAAGCCGCCGCCCACGCGCGGGCTTTGCACGGTGATGCGGTGCCGCGGCCAGCGCAGGACGTGCGCGATGGTGCTCTGGATTTCCGAAGGGTGCTGCGTGGAGGAGTGAACGAAGAGTTCGTCGGGTTCCTCGCCCGGTTCGGCCCACGCGCACTGCGTTTCGAGGTAGAAGTGCTCCTGCCCGCCGAAGTGGAATTCGCCCGCGATGTGGATGCCGCCGTCGTCGCGGGCGCGGGCCAGCTCGGCGGGGGCGTCGCCGCGGCGCAGGGTGTGCGGCTCGGTGTGGAAGTCGCCGCGAGCGATGGCCTCGCGCAGGTCGAGCACCGGCGGCAGCGGCTCGTATTCGACCTCCACGAGCGCGGCGGCGATCCGGCATTGCTCGACGGTCTCGCCAACGACGAGGGCCACGGTCTGGCCGTGGAATTGCACGAGGTCATGCGCGAGCAGCGGCTCGTCGTGGCGCACGGGGCCGGAGTCATTGAGACCGGGCACGTCCTCGGCGAGCAGCACGGCGTGGATGCCGGGCATCGCGCGCGCCTTTGCCGCGCAACGCGAGAGGACGCGCGCGTGGGCGTGCGGCGATTGGACGGGCCACGTCTCGAGCATGCCGCGCTTGGGGGCTTGGTCGTCCACGTAGCGGGCGCGTCCGGTCACGTGGCCCACGGCGCTCTCGTGCGGCGCGGGCCACTCGGCATGGCCGGGCCACGGATCGGGCGCGGGAACGGGCGAATGGTCGAAGGCCTCGACGCAGGAGGTGACGGCCGCGGTGTCTTGCGTGGTGTGAAAGAATCGCTCCCACAGATCGCCGATCAGCCCGGCGCGATATTCGGCGGAACCGCGCACGTCGGAGATGGGCGTAAACTCGGTATCGAGGACCGTTCGAACCGCCCGCACGGCTTCCAACGTCCATTCCTTGCCGAGCAGCGCCGCCTCGGCGCGAAGGGCGCGGCGCGGCCTCTCGGCCACGCCGCCGTAGGCAATGCGGGCGTGAGTCACGCGGCCGGCGGGATCGAGGACCACGCACCACGCGCCGGCCACGGTGGAGATGTCCATCTCGCGGCGGCGCGAGACCTTGGCGGCGTCGAACCAACGCCGGCCGGGAGCGGGACGAGGCACCTTCACGGCGAGCAGCACTTCGCCCGCGCGCAACGCGGTGGAGCGGTAGCCAAGGAAAAACTCGGCCAGCGGCAGCTCGCGCGTCCCGGCGGCCGAGGCGAGCACGAGGGTGGCGTCGAGCGCGAGGAAGAGCGGCGCGAGGTCGCCGATGGGCGAGGCGGTGACGAGGTTGCCGGCCACCGTGGCGCGAGAGCGAATCTGGCGCGAGCCGAAGGTCCACAGCGTGCGCTGCAGCGCGCTTGGCCGCGAGTCGTCCACCCAAGCCGAGGGATCGTCGGGCGGGCGCGGGGCGAGGAATTCATCCAGCCGAGTGAGCGTGACCGCGCCGCCGATCTCCAGGCCCGCGGGAGTGGCGCGCAGGGTCGCCAGCTCGGGCACGGCCTCGACGGAGATCAGCGCGGGAATGCGCTGGAACTTCTTGGTGACGAGCAGCGCGAGCTCCGTCGCGCCAGCCACGAGGCGCGCCTGCGGATGGCGCGCCATCGCGTCGAGGAGCGCCGGCAGCGAGGCCGGGCGCAGGAAGCGCTCGCCCGGCGCCGCGTAGTCCAGCGCGGACGAGATCGGCGCGGGAGGAATCTCCGGCGCGGTGCCCGCGGCCAAGGCGCGGCCGAGCGCGTCACGGACCGGCCGGTAGCCGGTGCAGCGGCAAAGGTTGCCGGCGATCTGGTCCTGCGCCTGCCAAGCCTCGCGGAGGTCGGCGCGCTGGCAGCCTTCCCACATCGACACCACGAAGCCCGGCGTGCAGTAGCCGCACTGCGAGCCGTGGCAGGCCACCATCTCGCGCTGCGCCGGATGGAGCGCGCCGTCGCCCGACGCCAAGCCCTCCGCGGTCTTCACCGCGCGCCCGGCGACCATCGGCAGGAGCACGAGGCAGGAATTCACCGCGCGCCACGCGGGGCGGCCGGCGGCGTCGCGGTCGGACAGCGCGACGGTGCAGGCGCCGCAGTCGCCCTCGGCGCAGCCTTCCTTCGAGCCGACGCGGCCGGTGGCGCGCAGCCACTGGAGCAGCGTGACGCTGGGCGACAATCCCTCCGCCAGCACGGGCTCGCCGTTCAGCGTGAACGAGAACCCGGCCGCGGGCACGGCGGAGGCGTCCTTGGAATCGGACATGGAAAGGCCGCGAGCGTAGCAGCGCGCGCCGACGCTGGCGAGGAGCACCACACATCACGGCGCGCGACGGCGCGGCGCGGCGCGATGCACGGGGAGCAACCGCCTCACCATGCCCGACGACGCACCGCGCCCGCCTTATTCCTCGGGCCGCGTGTGGCTGGTGATCGGGATCATCGCGGCCGTGCTGCTGGGCATCGTGCTGTTCCTGCGGTTCTTCCCCTCGGACATTGGGGATCAACGCTCAAAATCGCTGAACGGATCTGTTCCCCCGGCGGCCGAAGCGACGGCTTGAGCTGGCATCCTTGCCGGCCGGGATTCTCCAGGGTAGCTGACTTCTCCGCCTTCGGGCCTGGGCGGGTGGCAGAAGGTAAAGAGCCCGAGAATCCAGGTGCCCGGGAGGACCCGGCCGGCAGGGATGCCAGCGGTCCCAGTAGCGACCGCGCCGGGCAAAGGTGGGAGCGCGCCTTTTCCGCGCGGCCCGCTCGTGTGCTCGTGAAGCGAGAAGCCGCGGCGTCTCAGGCTGGGCCACGCCAGCCCACCGCATTTCACGCCAAGCGTTCAATAAATTTCCACCGGCGAGCGCTTGCCGTCCTCGACGGACCGTTCGCTCGCACGCTCCTCGCCGAGCACGTCCACGCGGAGCTGCCACACCTCGGCGTCGAGCGCGGCGAAGGCGGCCTCGGAAAATTCTGCCGGCGGCGCGAGGCGGGATTGGAACGCGGCCACGTTTTCCAACGCGCGATCCAGGTCGGCGCACGGTGCGCTCTCGACGGCGCGCACGGCCTCGTCCAGCGGACCGCCGAAGTCCTGCTGCGTGCGGTGGCAGACCATCGCGAGGTCGTTGCCCGCGGCGAGTGAGCGGCGCACCGGCTCGGCGAAGCCCCAGCCGTTGACCACCGCGCCCATGTCGAGGTCGTCCGACATCACCAGGCCGCGGTAGCCCAGCTCGTCGCGGAGCAAGTCGGTGACGATGCGGCGCGAGAGCGAAGCGGGCCATTCCGCGTCGAGCGCGGGAAAGTGCGCGTGGCCGACCATCACGCTGTCGAGTTCCGGGCCGAGCGCGCGGTAGGGCGCAAGCTCAAGCGCGTCGAGTTCGGCGCGGTTGAAGGGGATCGTCGGCATCTCGTGGTGCGCGTCGGCCGGGGCGCGCGTGTAGCCGGGGAAGTGCTTGCCGCAGCTCGCGATGCCGGCGGCGCGGAGGGCGGCGTTGAAGGCGCCGGCGAGGCGCAAGGTCTGCGGCACGTCCACGCCGTAGCAGCGGCCGCGCAGGGAATTGTCCACCGACTCGTCGCCGCCGAGGCAGAAGTCGAGCACGGGGCAAAGGTCGTGGTTGAAGCCGAAGAGACGCAGCAGCCGGCCCGTGAGGTCGCCGTGCTGCCGGACAAGATCGACGTCGTCGCGCTCGCGCAGTTGCGAGGCCGAAGGCGGCTCCGCGCCGAGCACCTTGAGGCGCGATACGCGGCCGCCTTCCTGGTCGATGGTGAGAAGCGGCGTGACCGGCGCGGAAAGGTCGCGCAGGTCGTCGAGCAGCTTCCGCAACTGCGCCGGGGAAACGATGTTGCGCGTGAAAAGGATGTAGCCGCCCGGCCGCACGCGCCGCAGGGCGGCCGCGGTGGCGGCATCGAGTTCGGGGCCGGGGAGGCCGACGAGAAGAAGCTGGCCGGGATGGTCGGGCATTGGGAATCGAGGGCCGCGAATACAGCACATCCCCCGCGTGGTGCGAGCTTGACGACACGGCTGGGGTTGCCAGAACGCGCGGCCCCGATATGCAAGGTGGCGCGTGCCCGACCTCCCCGCCCCACCCGAGCCGGCTGACGTCTACGCGCACTTCCGTTTGCTGCGCCGGCCGGACGGCGCGCCGTGGAAGCTCGGCGAGGGCGCGATGGGCGTGACCTACAAGGCCTACGATACGCGCCTGCGCCTGGAGGTGGCACTGAAGGTCATCGCCCCCGGCCGGGTGGATGACCCAGCCGCTCAGGCGCTCTTTCGACGCGAAGCCCGCGCCGCGGCGCGCGTGCGGCACACGAACGTAGCGGGCGTGCTGTATCTGTCGGATGAGCCGGGCCGTCGCTTCTACGCGATGGAATACGTGCGCGGCGAGCCGCTGGACGCCGTGCTGCGCGCCCGCGGGGCGATCGCGCCGCGTGCCGCGCTCGGTTTCGCGCGTCAGCTCGTGCGCGGCCTCGCGGCCATCCACGCCGAGGGCATCGTCCACCGTGATCTCAAGCCGGCTAACGTCGTGCTCACGCCTGCGCCGCGCTCCTCCGCCGACGGTGGCCACGGGCCGCGCGACCCCGAGGACCCGGAAGCGTGGACGCTCAAGATCATCGACTTCGGCCTCGCCCGGCCCGTGTCGCGCGAGGGCAGCGCCATGCTCACGCACGGCTTCCGCGGCACCGCGCTCTACGCTTCGCCCGAGCAGTGCGAGGAGATCCCCGACCTCGATGGCCGTTCCGACCTCTACTCCCTCGGCTGCATCCTGTGGCAGATGCTCGTCGGCACGCCTCACTTTGTGGGCCGCTCGCACCGTGAGTTGATGAACCTCCACGTCGCGCAGCCCACGCCGCTCGAACGGCTCGCGCACCTGCCCGAGGAGATCCAGGCCGTGCTGGCGCGGCTTCTCGCGAAGGATCCCGACGGCCGCTTCGCCGACGCCGCGGCCACGGAGCGCGCCTTGGAAAAAGCGGCGCGCTCCTGCGAGGCGGGAGTTGCCAGTCTCGCGCCGCGGTCCTCGCCGGCGAATCCACGGCTCACGTCGAGGCATCCGCCGCTGGTCATCGCATTCTCGCCGTCGGCCGGTGCGCTGGCGGCCCCGCGGCGGCGCTGGCTGGGCCGCGGAGTGCTCGCCGCCGGGGCAGCTGGCGTGGTCATTGCTGGCGGCCTAGGCATGGGGCTGTGGCTGCAAACTTCGCCGCGTCCCGAGCCTCCCCGGC
>CALMOL010000410.1 GCA_937871685.1 uncultured Verrucomicrobiota bacterium | reverse complement strand
GTCTCGATCCGGTCAGCCGCCTCGCCGAGCTTCTCGCGCAGGCGGCGCACATGCGTGTCCACCGTGCGCGTGTCCATCAGGCCCTCGTAGCCCCACACGTCGCGCAGCAGGGTGTCGCGGTCCTGCACCCGGCCGCGGCGCTCCGCGAGCACGCACAGGAGCTTGAACTCGGTGGTGGTCAGATCCAGCCGTCGGCCGCCCAGGCGCGCGTCGAAGGCGCCCTTGTTCAGGCGCAGGTCACCGGTCTCGATCACTGCGGCGCCCTCGCGCGCGGCGTCCGCGCGGCGCAGCACCGCCTGCACGCGCAGCACCAGCTCCCGCGGCGAGAAGGGCTTGGTCACGTAGTCGTCCGCGCCGGTCTCGAACCCCTCCACCTTGTCCCCGCCCTCGCCGCGCGCGGTGAGCATCACGATCCCCACGCCGGCCGTGGCCGGGTCGCGCCGCAGCGCGCGGCAGACCTCCAGGCCCGTCATGCCCGGCAGCATCAGGTCGAGCACGATCACCCCGGGACGCTCGCGCCGGGCCAGCTCCAGGGCGGTCGCGCCATCATGCGCCGTGACGGTGCGCAGGCCGGACTTTTGCAGGTGGTGAACGACGAGGTTCACCACGTCGGCTTCGTCATCGACGACGAGGGCGGTGGCGGGCATGGAGCGCGGACCTTGCGGCGGGGTCGGGGCAGGCAAAGAAACAATTTCGTGACGCGAGCGCTGCCTGTGGGCGGCGCGAGGCTTGAAATTGTCATGCAATTTCAGTTGCCACGCGCGGGGGGTAGTGGTCTAAGGCCGGTTGGCTCGTCGCTCTTCCCCATGAAAACGCTCCGTTTCCTTCCCTTGGCCGCCGCTTGCGTCCTCGCCTCCGCGGCCAGTGCCGCGGATCCCGTGGCCCTGCGCGACAACGTGTATGTCGATTACTCTGCCGCCAGCGGCGACAGCGCCGTGGTGCTGTCCGCCAACGCCGGCCGCGCCAACCTGGAGGCCGCGCGCATGGTGGACGGGCAGGCCGGCACCGTGTTCGACTTCGGCGGTAACAATCACCCCACCATCGTGGTGGACCTGGGCGCGATGCGCTCGGTGCGGCGCATCGAGTTTGTCTATCGTGCGCCGGCGGGCCGGCTCGACTTCTACCTCGTGGACGGCGTGGGCGCTACGCCGCAGTCGCTACCGGACGACGGCCGCACCCGCCGCGCCTCGATGGGCTCCGTGCGCGCGATGATCGCCGCGGCCGACCCCGAGCATCGCTCGCCCGTGCTCACCTACGTCACGCCGGCCACCAATGGCTACGTGAAGCTCGCGCGCCTCGTCAACGGCAGCGTCGGCCGCTATCTCGTGGTGATGTTCACCCCGTCCGGCGGCGCGGTGTCCGATGGCAAGGGAGTGGTGAGCGACGGCAAGGGAGTGGTGGCACCCGCCGCCGCGACGCCCGTGGCCGGCCCGGGCCTGCCCCTCGGCCCCTCAAGCACGCTGGGCGTTTCTGAGATCCGCGTGATCGGCGACAACGGCGGCATCAACATGGACTATCTCAACCCGCCTTCCCAGGTGGCGATCACCCTGCCGCCGCCGACCTTCCCGATCCCGGACGACGGCATTCAGATCATCATCAGCCCGTAACGCGGGAAATCCTCTTCCGGCGCGCCGTGGCCTGTCCGCGGCGCGCCTTTTTGCTTTGATGGGCGGCGCCATCCGCGCGATGAACGGACTATGCCGGGCTCGCGCTTTCCTTTCCTCCGCCGGGCCGCGCGGGCGCTCGCTGGCGCGCTTGGCTTGGTCGCCCTGTGGGCCAGCGGTGCCGCGGCGTCCGCCGAAGACGGCGCGCCGCCGGGGCCGCCGTTGCTCTGGCAAATCGAGGGCGAGGGGCTCGCCAAGCCCTCTTGGATCTTCGGCACCATCCACCTGCGCCACCCGGACGTGTCGGAGCTGCGCCCGGCGGTAGCCGCGGTGCAGGACCAAGCAGATGCCACTTGGTGCGAGCTGGCGATGGGGCCGGACGACTTGATCGCCGCGGCGAAGGCGGTGCTGCGGCCAGCCGGCTCGCGGCGACTTTCGGACATCCTTCCGCCCGCGTTGCGCAGCCGCGCCGAGGCCGAGCTGCAGCGCGTGAGCCCGCAGCTGAAGCTGGCGCAGTTTGACCGGCTGAGCGTCTGGGCGCTCGCCGTGGTCTTGCCGAGCCTGGAGGATGACCTGAAACATGGCTCCCGCGGAGTGCTCGACATCCTCATCTATGATCGCGCCCGCCTCGCCGGGCGCGAGGTGGGCGGCCTGGAAACGTTGGAAGAGCAGATGGGCGTCTTCGGCGCCCTGGGGGAAAAGGAGCAACTCGCCCTGCTGCGCGGCACCCTCGACGAGATGGACAAGGCGCGCCGGGCCGGTCGCTCGTCTTTTGACGAGATCCGCGTCGCGTATCGCTCGGGCGAGCTCGCGGCCATCGAGCGCGTGTTGCTGCCCGGCCAGAGCGGCCTCACGCCCGCGGCGGAGAAGCGCCTGATGGAGGCGCTCCTCATCCGCCGCAATGGCGTCATGGCTGAGCGCATGGCCGCCAAGATGCGCGCCGTTCCCGCGCGCTCGCACTTCTTCGCCGTCGGGGCCGGCCACCTGCCCGGCGAAAAGGGCGTGCTGCGCCGCCTGGAGAAGGCCGGCTTCCGGCTCACGCGGGTGAAGGCGGAATGACGCCTCGGCATCCCTCGCCGAGGCTGTGGAAGTTGCCGCCAAGCCTCGTAGGTCTCCCACATGCAAGAGTTTGTCCAAACGCGCCAGCCCGTGACGTGCGGTGGCCCTTTCGTCCTGGAGCAGCTCGGTGAAGTGTCGCTGCCGTGCCGATTCCCCCCTTCTTTGCCCGCCTGATTTTAACCTGCGTCGTCTTGGCGCTAGGCTTGTCGGCGTCCCCCGGCCCAGTCCGGGCGGTCGAGCCCACGTGGCAGCCGCTGGGCCAAGCGCGTTCCCTGCGCACCGCCTGGAGCAAGCGCCCGCCGGCCACGTCGGGTAAGCCGTTCCTCTGGCGCATCGAGGGCGTGGCCGCGCCGCGGTCTTCCTACCTGCTTGGCACCGCGCATCTCTCGCACCCCGACGTGCTGCGCCTCCCGCGCCCGGTCGTCTCGGCGCTGATGTGGTGCGACGTCTTCTACAACGAGACTTCGCTCCGGCCTGCTCGCCCGCAGAGAAGCGCGATGGCTGGCCGGCCACGCGGCCCCTTCGTCGGGCCGCCGCTGCGGCAGTCCCTGCCACCGGACCTCTACGCGCGCGCGGACGCCGTCGTCCGGCGCCTCCGGCCCGGCACCACGCTGGCGTCGCTTGACCGCACGCCGGTCTGGCTGCTGAGCCTGCGCATCAACTCGTTCATCGAGCGCGCCGATTCAGCCGGGCGACGGGACACGCCCGCGCTCGACGTGGCCTTGTGGCTGCTCGCGCGCCAGGCGGGCAAGCCCACCGACGGCCTGGAATCGAAGGCGCAGCATTCCTCGGCCTTCGACTGGATGTCAGCCGAGCAGCAGCTCGACTTGCTGCGCTCCACCGTGCGCCGCGCCGAAACGCCCTCCAGCGTGCGGGGCGAGGCCTTGCGCCGGCTGCGCGAGGTGTATCTCTCCGGCGACCTGGAGCAGATGCGCGCCGTCGCCTACGGGCCTTTCGAGCGCAACCCGAACGAGTTCAACCGCCGCCTAGCCGAGTCGCTCTTCATCCGCCGCAACGTCGTGATGGCCGACCGCATCGAGCGACTCATGCGCACCGAGCCGGACCGCACGCACTTCTTCGCCGTGGGCGCAGGCCACCTGCCTGGCGACCAGGGGATGCTCCGCCTGCTCGCCGCGCGCGGCCTGACG
This sequence comes from uncultured Verrucomicrobiota bacterium, assembly GCA_937871685.1. Taxonomy (GTDB): domain Bacteria; phylum Verrucomicrobiota; class Verrucomicrobiia; order Chthoniobacterales; family SZAS-18; genus SZAS-18. The sequence continues at coordinate 12,701 of CALMOL010000410.1, read as the reverse complement.
CTGACGCGCGTGGTGGAGTAGAGCCGCGCGGTGGACGCACGCTTGATCGCAGCCGAGGCAAGGGAGAACGAACGGAAGGAATCGGAGAAACGAGCAGGGTGGGTCAGCAATATTCGGCCATCTCGTAGAGCTTCGGATCACGCTCCACGCGCGTCGCCCGTGCCCGCACGCGGCCGGCGGCGTCCTCGCCGGGCTTGCCGCCGTCCTCGGGGCCGAGCGGGTCGAAGCCCTCCAGCGCGTCGCCGTATTCTTCCTCGAGCTTGTCGGGGTCCTCGCCCTTTTCGAGGCGCGCCATCATCTCGTTCATCGCGTCGGGCACCCCGCCGCCGCCCAGCTCGGTCATCTTGCGCATCATGCGCGCCAGGGCGCGGGGGTCCGGATTGTCGTCATCGCCCAGGGAGGAAAACTCCCGCTCCATCTCCATCATCGCGCGCTCCATGCGGGGGTCGTCCGGCGCGTCGTCGCTACCGGCGGCGCCCGGCTCCTGCGCGCGGCCGGTGACGGCGAAGGGCGAGACCAGGCGCTCCATCGGGAGCGCGTCGCCATCCGGGCAGCGCGGCGTCTTGCCGGCGTAGGCGAGCGAGCGGGCGAGGAATGAGTAGATGCGGCGGTTGTGGGGGCAGAAAAACTCGTAGATGGGCATGGTGTTGACGGCGTGAGACCGGGCAGGCAGGAGGAGACCCATGATGGTCTTCCCGGCAAAACCCGGTGACGCGCCGGCGCTCACCGCCATCGCTCGCGCCGCCAAGCGCCACTGGGGCTACCCGGCCGCGTGGCTGGCGGAATGGGAGCCGGGGCTGCGCGTCACGCCGGAATTCATCGCGGCGAACGAGACGTTCGCGGCGCGGCCGGCCGGCGGCGAGGCGGAAGAAATTCTCGGCTGGGCCGCGCTGGTCGTCGCCAGCGATGGCGCCATGTGGCTCGAGCACCTCTGGGTGCGGCCGGAAGCGATGGGCCGCGGGGTCGGCCGCGTTCTTTTCGAGCACGCCGCAACGCGGGCGCGGGCGCGCGGCTTCGCCCGCCTGCACGTCGAGTCCGATCCCCATGCCGAGCCCTTCTACCTGCGAATGGGCGCGCGCCGCGCGGGAGTCGTGACCGCCGCCGTCCAAGGCGTCCCGCGGCACCTGCCTCTCCTTGAACACGCGCTGGGGCCTTTGTTGTGAAGGCGGCTCTGTCCGCGAATGCGGACGTGCCGCCTGTAGCCTTCTCCTGGGTGGCCGCTGATGAATGGTATGACCGGCGTCCACCCGGGAGAAAATCGGAGGCGGCACGTCCGCTTCGCGGACAGAGTCGCCTCTACAACTTCCACCGCGGCGGCTCCAGAAATTTGAGGGCACGTCGGGCCGAAGCCTGCCCTCACCCCTTCCCATCCGCCGGCTTGGGCTGCGGCGCTGGCGCGGGGCCTTCCTCCTCGTCCTCGTCGTCGAGCGTGTCGCCCTCGATGGTTTCCTCGATCTCCTTGCGCCACGCGCGGGAAAGGAACGGCCGCGTGAACCCATAGACCAGATACGCCATGAACAGCGCGAAGGGCATCCAGTGGTAGTTCATCGCCGTGAACAGCAGCAGCAGCACGATGGCGATGAACGCTGGCACCGAGCGGCTCGTGCGCCAGTTCACCGCCTTGAAGCTCGGATAGCGGAACTGCGAGAACATCATCCACGAGAGGAACAGCACCAGCACCGGCAGCCCGTAGCGCCACCAGCCGAAGCCCTTCTCGGTCTCCTCGATCCACAGCATGAACATCGTCAGCGACGCGATCACGCCCGCCGCCGCCGGGATCGGCAGCCCCTTGAAGGAGCGCTTGTCGGCCGGCGCGGGGTTGGGATTCGCCGCGATGCAGTTGAAGCGCGCCAGGCGCATGGCCCCGCAGCACAGGTAAACAAACGCCAGCACCAGCGCCCAGTTCCCCGGCACGAACTGCAGCACGATCTCGTGCACCAGCAGCGCCGGCGCGAGGCCGAAGGACACCACGTCCGCGATCGAGTCGAACTCCCGGCCGAAGGGGCTCTCGCGCCCGCCGAGCCGCGCGAGCCGGCCGTCGAGCAGGTCGAACACGCACGCGCCCAGGATGAAGAGGATGGCCTCGCGGAAGCGATTGAGGCCGCCGGAGACCTCGTTGGCCCGCATGATGATCCCCTCGAGGATGCGCAGCGTGGCCGCGAACCCGCAGAAGAGGTTGCCCGCCGTCATCAGGTTCGGCAGGAGGTAGATCTTGGGGTCGCCGTTGTCCTTGGTGCCGGGGGGGTTCATGGCGAGGGCCGCGGAAAACAAGCGCGGCAAGGGGGAGGAAAGCCGCTTTTGCCGGCGTGGCCGGGAAAAATTCGCGAGCGGGAAAGGGACACGGCGGCGGGAGGACGGCCGGTTGAGAGCGCGCCGCCCGCCGGAATGTTCAAATCCGTCTTCCGCGCTGCGCTTACTTCAGTCGGGCCACCACGGTCTCGCCGCCCACGGTGTGGTCGCCGATCTTCACGTTCAGCTCGGCGTCCAGCGGCAAGTAAATCTCGGTGCGCGAGCCGAAGCGGATCATGCCGAAGCGGTGGCCCTTCTCGACGGTGTCGCCGGTCTGCGACCAATCCACGATCCGCCGAGCGATGAGGCCGGTGATCTGGCGCACCACGATCACGCCGGCGCGCGGGTTGTCGAAGGCCCAGGTGCGCGCCTCGTTGAGCGTCGAGGCGTCGGCGTGGCGCGCGTCGAGGAACTTGCCCACGTGCCGCACCGAGTGAACCACCTTCCCGGCCACCGGCGCGCGGTTCACGTGGACGTTGAACACGTTCAGGAAGATGCCCACGCGGCGGAACTTCTTCTTGGTGACCTCGTTCTCCTCGATCTCCGTGATGTCGGCCACCACGCCGTCGGCCGCGGCCACCACGAGGGCGTCGTCCGCCGGGATCGCGCGCTCCGGGTCGCGGAAGAACCACAGCACGAAGACGAGCAGCAGCACCATCAGCACCGTGAGCCAGTGCTGCCGCCAATAGATTCCCGCGAGGAGCGGAAGGAGCACGACAAGGAGAATCCAGCGCGCTTCGTAGAGGGTCTGCCAACGCATAGGGGGCGACGATACTTTTCCCCGCCCAGCCCACAACGGCGGGCTGATGGATAAGCTTCCCGCTCAGGGCCGGACGGCGCGCAGGCGCAGGAACCGATGCGGCGCGCTCGGCCCGGCGGGAACGGTGTCGCCGACCGTTACGCTCACCGCGTCGCCGGCCGGGGTCTCGCTGATGGTGCTGGGACTCTGCCCCGGCGAGGCCGCCGTAGCGGAGCCAGCGTCGCTGCGCGCGATCTCGGTCCAGCTTCCCTGGGCGAGGCGATCGGTCGCCTCGACGCGGTAGGACAGGTCGGTGCGGCTGGGCAAACGCGAAAAGGAGATTGTCGCATACCCGCCGGCCTGGCCGGCCACCGGCGCGACCGACGCCCCGTCCACCAAGCGCGGGTCCGTGCCGAAGGCGTATTCGAGCAGATTGCCGAGCCCGTCGCCTTCCCCGTCGGCCGCCGCGCCGGAGATGGCGGAGTCGGCGCGCTCGGCGGGATCGAAGATTGCCGCCTGCCAGGCCGGAAAAGTGGGAAGCCGGGACGGTGGCGGAGGCAATTCAGCCAGAGGGTCTGGGTAGGGAGAGGCGGCGTCGAGGTCGATGACGTCCGCGAAGACGAGCCCGGTGCTGGTGCCAGCGCCCCGAACAATGGTGGTGTAGCCGCCGGGCGCGAGGGTGACCAAGAGGGCGGCACTCCGCGCGTCGGTCGGAGCGAGTCCGGTGGCAGCAATGGCGGGGTTGGCCGGGGAGTTCCAGTTGTCGTTGCTTGCGACGACGACCTGTTCGGAACTGACCAACTGCAGGGTCGGATCAACCAAGGCCCCGCTGTAGCCGCGGGTGGCGAGTTCCGCGCCCAAAGCGCGGATCAGAACGCGCTTCGGAGTCGTCCCAGAGACAATGAAGTAAAAGATCAGCACGTCCTCTCCCGTGAGGGCCCGGGCTTTGGCAAAGAGCGCGCGAAAGGCCGACGGCGAGGAAGCGATCGATCGATCATAAAGTTCGCCCAAGGCGGGTCCACTCGCCCTTCCCTTGGGCGTGACGTAAAAGGCATAGCCGCCCGCCGCGTAGGTGCCCACGATGGCTGGCTCCCGGTCGTCGCCGGGCATTATCCCGGTCGCGGCGATCTCCGCTTCCTGCGTCGAGCGCCAATCGTCATTCCGCGCCAGGAGCACACCAGCGCCGCCCGAGCGCAGTTCTCCGACCGGATCGGACACAACTCCCTCGATGAACCAAGCCAGCGATGGTCCGAGACCGCGGAAAAGAATGAAAGCCTGTGGTTCTGCCACTACGCCGCAGACGAGGGCATCGGAACCCGGGGCGGTTCGGGCGCGAACGGAGAGGCTAGTCAGCCTGGATTGGGCGACGCCGGACGCGGCAACCGCAAGCAGCCACATTCCTCCGAGGGCGACACGAGCGAGGCGGCGGAAGCAAATCATGGGAGAAAGGAACGACGCTAAATCGCCCGCGAGCCAAGGACGGCCGGGCAACAATGCTCCAACGAGCAAAAATTCCGAATGAAGTTTGCAATGGCCGGCGCCTGCGGCGACGAATGGGCTGTCCCCTAATGACTCGCTCCGCCGCCGATTGGCTGGCCCTCGCGCCGGCTCCCGCCTCCGCCAAGGCGGGCGAGAGCTTGGCGCGGCCCTCGAAATGGGTTGATCTCGGGCGCTCCGAATGCGCCGCGTGGGGCGAGTGCGCCAACTCCGGCGCGCAGCCCTACCGCGCGCGGGTGGATCTCGCCGGCCCGGCCTTCAAATGCTCGTGCCCCTCGCGGAAATTCTTTTCGCCATGATGTTTCGCACCGCTCTCCTCGTGCTCTGGCTCGGTGCCTTCGCCCCGGTGGGGTTTGCAGCGTGGCCCGGCTTGCCTTTCGCCGAAGTGCGCGGGTATGCGTGGCCTGCGGATACCAAGATGGAGCGGGTCGTCTCGGACGGCGGACGGCTTGAGCCCGGCGTGTTCAATCCGCAGGGAGCGGTCCTCTCAAAGCTCCAGGTCCGTCGCCTGCTCGTCGCGCAGGCCCGGCGGGTCGGGCGCATCAAGTTCCGGCCTATGTGCTACCGACCACACAACGCGTTCGTGTTTCGGAATGCGGCCGGCCGCGCGGTGGCCTTCCTCGAGATTTGCTTCGACTGTGCGGAAGTCCGTCTTCAACCGAAGGACAAGCGTTCTAACCCCGACTTTGAGACCATCGCAAGGATCTTCGCCGAATTGAATCTTCCCACCGGCAACGCCACGATCGAGCGATTGCGCGACCGCGAGCGCGACCGTCGTGAGCAAGAACTCGGCTGGTAGCTGGACCTCTTCTCAAGCTGTTGGCCGCCGCGCTCCGAAGCGCGAACTCACCCGAAGGGCCGCCGCCCGCGGTGCAAATCTGTAGAGGGCAGCGGAATGAGTCAGTCGATCTCGTAGGCTTCCACCAGCGCAACTCCCGTGGCCCCGCCCGCACCACGCACGATGGCCGTGTAGGCACCCGCTTCCAGGTTTACGATCAGCGCCGATTCCAAGTTGTTGGAAGGCGCTAATCCCAGACTTTGGATCTCTGTCGCCTGACTGCTCCTCCAGTCGTCGTTCTGCGCGAGCAGGCGGCCAGCGGAATCCCGCAGTTCCAGTGTCGGGTTCGCGAGCACTCCTTGCACGCCAGCGGCGGACAACGACGGCCCCAGCGCTCGCACCATCACGCGTTTGGCTCCGTCCCGGATCACGATTCCACCGATGAGGACGTTGTCGTTCATGCCGACGTTACCGCGGGTTGAAAGATTGATGAGCCGCTGATCCGCATTGGAGCGGTGGCAGAAAAAATAGCGCGCCCGCTCGCCGGGTCGCTGGATATAGCCGAAGAGCCCGCCATCGCTGTAGGAGGCTGGGCCGGAATAGTTCACGCCCAGCGCGGCCGACCGCACATTGAAGTTCGCGGAGGTGTTCGACGAGTAGGAGATGGTTCCCACGGCGGCATCGAGCGGGCTCCCAGAATTGTAATAGACGACCGCATACACGTTTCGACTCGGCATGATGATGAAGTCCACGAAGGCAGCGGACGGCGAGGAGGCATCCTCAAGAAAGCCGGTGAAGGCGCCCGCCACATTTCCGCCGCGCGAGAATGAGGAGCGCGGGGCGGAGCCGGTCAGCCCACCAGGATTAACCGTCACGGTGAGCGTCCCACCCACGTCAATTCGAGCGGAGTAATTCGAGCCGTTCAGCGATCCAGCAAATGAGCCGTCGGACGCAATCGAGGTCATACCATAGCCGAATCCTCCGCCATTCGTGACGTAACCGAAGAACGCCCGCTGGTTGCTGGCGACGTAACCGATGAAACGCGTGCCGTCATTGAGGGTGCCTTCCCAAGCGCCGTGGAAACTATTCTGGGCCAAAGCTGAACGCGCCAGTCCCAGGACCAGGAGAAGCCAAAGCGGAATAATGGATTTCATTGCAGAGGAATTAATGCAAGAGCCAGCAGAAACAGATGGGACCCGCCGCCTTGAAACACATTTCGACTGGTCCAAAGCAGGCAATATTTGAATCCGGCGTGTGAGAGCGTCGGAAGGAAAGCGATTCATCCTCTCTGGCAAGCTTCAAGCGACCAGGACCTCACCTCCCGCCGCCTTAATCGCCTCGCGGCACAGTTCGCGAATGTCATCGAAGAGTTTGGATGCTCGTTCCTCCGCGGGGATCAGCGCGACATCCTCGTCAATCATGCGCACGTCGTTCGAGCGTTCCCGGCCCGAACCGCGACCACTGCGCCCGTATGCGCGCGACCAAGCATTGAGATGATCCTCACGAAAGCGCCGGCTGATGTATGCCTACATCCGCGAGGCAAACTGGCTGGTGACGTTCTGAATCGCTGCATCTTTCGCTTCTTGCGAGCAATGCGCAGGCTTCCACACTTTGGGAGTCGCCCAGAACACCGCTAACCGCTCAACGAGAAGCATTCGTAGATGAGCAACCGGCTGGAGGTCATCATATTTATCGTCCCACTGCTTCGCGAATCGTCGAGAAAGTGCTTCGATACGTTTCCGATGCTCAGGTCTGACCCGAATGGCACTAAGCTAAGCGCGGCAGCGCAACTGGCCGCGGCAGCTCGGAAAGAGGCGTTTTCCCGAAGCGGATGCTCGCGGGTGCCGCGATACGCACCTGCTTCCAGCTCTCGGGCGGCCAATTCAAGGACACTCGGGCGCAATCCGGGGCGACGCGCGGACTTCCGAGTCGATTCGACCGCCCGCACGCCGACCAAGTCCCAGGTGCAGGCCGCAACCAAGGCGCTTTGGAGCAAGCCGCCAGGAATCGGCCATCGATTGCTTCTGAAAATCGGGCGGAAGGCCCTCCCTGTGAGGGTTGCGTCATCGGGCTTAGCTGAGTGCCATTCGCTCCTGCCCCCTTCCTCTGGCTCATCGTCTAAATCTTCATCGTCGTCAGCTTTCTTTGGCGCGACGGGCTTTCCGAGAACGTATGCGAGCCGAAATCGCTGTTCGCTGTGCTCAAGGAACCGGCGGGTGATGACGCCGTCGCCCAACCCCTCGATTGCCGACGATACCGCCGCCTCGACACATTCCTCGACATGCGCACGCGCACGATCGCGGGAAAGGAACGACACCACCGCCGAATAGCTGCCGGGCGCACAGATAATCTCGGTATCGCAAATTGTCGTCTTCCCTTGGCAGTAGATGGAAATCTCTCCTGCTTTGAAGACGTTCCGATCAACTGCCGAACCAATGTAGTTTTGCCGACTCCGAATGAGCCGACGATTTGAGTCACCGAGAAGCCCTCCGCAGCTCCCGGCAGGGAAAGAACCTCATCTCGCTTCGCCCATGGATCGGACAGCACGACCCGCAGACAGTCGTGGTCGTAGAAGGCGGAAACGGCCTTGGGGTGAAACCGGCGGGCCGCCACCTCGCGGGCGCCGAGTTGCCAAAAGTCTCGATTTGAGAGCATCACGTTCAATTCGTCAACGATTGCCTGAGCATCCGCTCGGTCATCAGTCCCAAGCCCGCGACGAACGCGCGCTCCTGGCTTCCCGGTCGATTCATCGGGTATCAGCGGATGACAGAAGATGGCACACCATTTCTGGCGCCCCCGGCTGAGCGCGGCAATAAATACGCCTTCGACCTTACGTTGTTCTACGTTGTTCATAGCGGATAGTGGAGATCTTCTCGGCATTGTTAAATTCACATTTGAACAACGCTGAACAACCGACTTCGGTCAGAATCGGCGATGCAGTGAACGGTAGTATGGGCCGCCGCCCGCGGCGTGAACCTGGAGCGGGCGGCGGAAACGCCGGCGCCATGATCGCACCGTCGCCCGGGAGAATGGTTCCTTTATCATTCTTCGCGGCGGTCATTCTCCTCCGCCGGCAATCGGGGCGACCAACTGCCTTTGGGAAGAGGGCTTGGACTCGGGCGGAGGCTGACTTGCATTTGTTCGGGCACCGGAGGACGAGGCTCGGAAACCGCCGGGCCCAAAGCGCCGGGATGGGCCTCGCCCCGAGCTTCTCCGAACTTGGCCAAGAGGGGCGAAAACGTTTCTTCCAGAAGAAGACACTCCGGCCTTGGCTCCCTCGCGTCCCCGGCCTGCCTTCGGATCAGCCAAACTGGGTCTTCGCAGACCAAAATCGACTCTTCGCAGAGCATATTTTGGCCTGCGCAGAGCCAATCTCAGCCTGCGCAGAGCAAAATACGGTCTGCGCAGACCTGAATTGAGCCTTCGCAGAGCAAAATCAGGCCTGCGCAGACCTAAATCAGGCCTGCGCAGAGCAAAATATGGTCTGCGAAGGACTGAATCAGGTCTGCGCAGAGCAAAAAATGCTCTGCGAAGGCTCGATTCAGGTCTGCGCCGGGGCGGGAATGGCCCACGCAAGATGAGTGAGCATTTGCAACAGCGGTCACCCCCAAGCCCTTTCCGAGGCTCCGCGACCTTCGCCGCGCGGGGTTTGTCCTCCTGGCCCGGCGCTTTCCGAAGCCTCTCGAAGCCACTGAATCGAAATCATGCAAGAGTCCGCGTGAACTCCGGCGCCACCACCATGCATCGCCTTTGCCTCGTTGCTTTCCTTGCCTGCCTTGGCGCGCCTTCGCTTCTCGTGGGCGCGTGGCCGGGCGTGCCCTTTGCCGAGGTCCGTGCGTATGCTTGGCCGGCGACGGAGGGCGAGCCCTTGGACAAGGTGATCTCCGACCGGGGGAAGTTGCTTCCCGGCGTGCTCAACCCCAAGGGCGCGGTCCTTTCCAAGGATCAAGTCCGCCGCCTTCTGGCCACGCAACGGCGACGCGTGGAAACCCGCCGGACGGTGTCTGCCTGCTACGACCCGCACAATCTCTTCGTGTTTTACGACCGGCGGGGCCGCATGGTCGCCTTCCTGGAGATTTGCTTCGATTGCCGCAATACGCGCGCGCGGCCGGAGGATGAGCGCGCGGATCCTGATCTCCCCGCGCTCGCGGTGATCTTTTCGGAATTGAAGCTGCCGTTCGGGGGGCAGACCTCGCTGGAAGAGCTGAGAAAGATGGACCGCGCGGCCCGCGGTATAGAGGAGCCGGAAGCGCCTACGGAAGACCCGGAGCCGAAGCCCAAAAAGTGAGCGCCGGTGGTTATGCGACGGGGTCCGCCTGCCCCCGTCACCCGTCTTGCCCGCGCGGGCCGCTCCCGTAGCGTAATGGTCCGCCGCGGCGGACGCCCATGCTCAATCAAGTTTCCGACCTTCCTTCCCCGCCGGCCGCGGGGCTCGACTTCGCCGCGTTGCGGGCCGATTTCCCGGCGCTGCACCAGGAGGTCAACGGGCACCCGCTCATCTACTTCGACAACGCCGCCACCTCGCAGAAGCCGCGGCAGGTCATCGACGCCCTCGTCCACTACTACGAGCGCGACAACGCCAACGTCCACCGCGGCATCCACGAGCTTTCCAACCGCGCCACCACCGCCTACGAGGGCGCGCGCGTCCGGGCCGCTCGGTTCCTCAACGCGCCGTCCGCGAACGAAGTCGTCTTCACCAACGGCACCACGGAAGGCATCAACCTCGTGGCGCAGACGTGGGGCCGGAAATTCCTCAAGGAAGGCGACGAAATCCTCCTTCTTGAGCTGGAACATCATTCCAACCTCGTGCCCTGGCAGATGCTCGCCGCGCGCTCCGGCGTGAAGCTCAAGTATCTGCCCGTCTGCGGCGATTCTGGAGTGGCCGATGAATCAAAGCTCGACGAGCTGCTCACGCCATCCGTGAAGCTGTGGGTCTTCCCGCACATCTCGAACACGATGGCGACGGTGAACCCCGCGAAGGAATGGTGCGCCCGCGCCCGCGCCGCCGGCATCACCACGCTCATCGACGCCGCCCAGAGCGCCGGCCACCGCGTGGTGGACGTGCAGGACCTCGGCTGCGACTTCCTCGTCTTCTCCGGCCACAAGATCCTCGGCCCCACCGGCTCCGGCGTGCTGTGGGCGCGCGCCGAGCTGCTCGACGCGATGCCGCCGTGGCAGGGCGGCGGCGAGATGATCTCGTCGGTCGATTTCTTCTCGGCGAAGTGGAACACGATCCCGCACAAGTTCGAGGCCGGCACGCCGCACATCGCCGGCGCGATCGGCCTCCACGCGGCGATGGACTATCTCGACACCGTCGGCCGCGAAAGGATCTGGGAGCATGATCGCGAACTGGCCGTGCGCGCGTGGCGCGGCCTCCAGTCGCTCGGTGGCACCCGCCTCTTCGGCCCCGGCGAGGATCGCGCCGGTCTCGTGAGCTTCGTGCTCGACGACGTGCACGCGCACGATGTGGTCACGCTCGCTGATCGCCAGGGCGTGGCCCTGCGCGGCGGGCACCACTGCAACCAGCCGCTGCACCGCAAGCTCGGCATCAAGTCGAGCGCGCGCGCGTCCTTCTACTTCTACAACACGCCGGCCGAGGTGGATCGCTTCCTCGAAGTCGTCGCGCACATCCAGCATTTCTTCCGCCGTGGAGCAAACTGACCTCGAAGAGCTTTACCAAACCGTCATCCTCGACCACTCGACGCGGCCGCGGAACTTCGGCCCCTTGCCCGATGCCACCATCACGGTGGACGGCGACAATCCGACCTGCGGCGACGAGGTCCACCTCCACGTTCGCGTGGGCGCGGACGGTGGCGTCGAGAAGGTGTCGTTCACCGGGAGCGGCTGCTCGATCTGCATGGCGTCGGCCTCGATGATGACCGCGAAGGTGAAGGGCAAGTCACACGCCGAGGCGGAGAGCCTGCTGCATGATTTTCAGACGATGATCTCGGCCGAGCCGCAGCCGCCGCCGGCGAAGTCGCTCGGCGAGCTGCGCCTGCTGGCCGGCGTGCGGAAGTTCCCCCAGCGCGTGAAGTGCGCCACGCTCGCCTGGCACGCCCTGCGCGGCGCATTGGAAACGAATCCCACGGCCGCCGGCCCCGAGGACGGACTCGACCTGCGCGCCCCGCGCAAGGTCTCGACCGAGGAGGACGGCGACGGGCTCTCGCTAGGCTGACGCTACCGCGTCGCGAGGGGGGTGCGTTCGTCGCGCTTGCCTTCGAGGTGGATGGCGCGGTCCCTCGCGCCATCCACCTTGGTCCCTGCTCACCGTCCCGCGCCCACGTATTGGGCCACGTAGCTCTCGAAGCGTACGGCCTTGCCCAGAGGTGGGGCGGAAGCTATGTCATACACGGCGTTGCCTACAAGGCTCTGGCTCTGCGTGTCCCAGAGCATGACCGAGCGGTCGAACTTCGGCGCGGGGCCGATGGCGCGCAGGGTGCCGCCGCTTTCCGCCGGCTCGTTGCCAACCAGCGTGGCGGCCTGGGTCTCGAAGGTGGGGGCGGAGCGATCCGTGTCCACGGCGAGATAGCGCGTGCAGGCGCGCTGGGCTGGGGCCATCCGCGCGACAGCAGTTCGTGCCCGTTGCTCGGCTACGGTTCGCTGACGTCGGGTGGCCTCACGGCGCGCCACGATCCGCACGTAGGAAGTGATAGAGGAGAGATCTGCCTCGGACACGTTGCCGGCCGTGGTCAGCCTGATCCGCACGGGCGCCTCCCCATTCGTGCCGCCACGGCCCGAGCTGATCGAGCGCACCATGTAGGCGCTCGAAGCCGCGGGCGGTGCCTCGGCACAGCCGCCGAGAGTCAGCGCCCCGAGGCACGCGAGGGAGACACAGGAGCGGAAAGAAAAAGCGAGCGATGGGCGCATGGCGCAGGATGGCGAGAGGGCGCACCGCTTGGCAAGTCCGGCGTTTCGAGAGCTGATCAAGCACCTTTGGGTTCTTCGGCCTCAAGCCGACCGAAAGATGGGAGTCAGCGACAAGGGCTGATGTTAACGCCTGATCTTCAACGGTCTTCTAAACCTTGCTCTGACGCCTCAAGCTTCCTCCGGCTCGCCCAGGGCGCGGCGGATGATCTCCTCCAGCTTGGTCAGCAGCACCGGCTTGATGAGGATGGCATAGACCTGGAACTTCGAGAGCTGGTTGGCGTCGGCCAGATTCTGGAACGCGGTGATGGCGATGATGCGGCTCTTCACGCCGAGGGCGCGCGCGCGCCGGATGAATTCCGCGCCGCCCATCACCGGCATCCGCAGATCGGTGAGGATCAGATCGAAGGGCTCGTCGGCCAGCCAGCGCAGCGCCTCGTTGCCATCGGCCGTGGTCCGCACGCTCAATCCCATCTCGCTCACCAGCGTGTGGTAGAGCAGCAGGATGTTGAAGTTGTCGTCGAGGATGAGGAT
>CALMOL010000409.1:5218-9481 GCA_937871685.1 uncultured Verrucomicrobiota bacterium | reverse complement strand
CGGCGCGGGTGCGATGCAGCGCGTGAACGCGCGAGGGCTGAGCCCGGGCCGGCGGAGCAAGGCTTCGCCGGTGGGGTCGAACATGTCGCGGCCATTGCTCAACTTTGCTAAGAAGGGGCCTAAAAGTGATCGGGCGATCATTCCTGAAGCTTTCCTCAAAGATAAAACACGATCCAAGCGTCGGAAAGGCTCTCCGAGTCGTGTTACTTGTAACACTATAACATATATTGCAGCCTGTATCGTTTGGAAGGCAATCTGACTTGTTTGAACGCTAAATCTGAACTGTTGGAAGAGCGATCTGCGTCGCAATGCTGTCAATTTTAGTCATCGGATGACTGATCTAAATTCTCAGGTGAGCAATCTGAATCGTCAGTTGGGTGATCTGAGGCGTGAGGTAGGCGACCTGAGGCGTAAAGGGATCGAGCTGAATCATTTTCTTCTGGCTCAGCGACGTCTTAGGATGGGTTCGCGGTAGGACTTTTTCCATCCAGGCGAAGAAAACGGTCACAAACGGCGGGATTTTACGTGTTGAGAAATGAAGGCACGACATGCCGCCGCTCTTGGCGCTGCCGGATGCCTTCATTCCGAACCAACAAATCCTGTCCACGCCACTCCCATGGCTAATACCGAAACGACCTTCGCCGACCGCCTCGCCCGCGGCCGCCTGATGCAGACCACCGCGGTCGGCTTCACCGTCGCCTTCGCCCCGCCCGATGCCACTCTGGCCAACGGCCCCGTCGAGACCTTCCTGGAAAGCGTGAAAACGGCCAACGACACCGCGAACACCAAGGCCGCGGAAAGCACCGCCGCCGTGGCCGGCCACGCCGTCAAGATGGAAGCCATCATTCTCTGCGAGGCCGCGGCTTCTCATCCAAAGCGGTGTCGCGCTGAGGCTTGCCACCGCCCTCCAAAACGCCGGCGCCTCTCCGCGAGCCCTCTCCCGTGAGTGCGACGACGCGGATCGAAAACGCTCTAAGGTGCCCGACATTTCCCCTTCATGCCCCAGGTCAGCCAAGACGATATCCCCTGGGTCGAGCAGCGCTCGCCCAATGATCGGTTCCACACAAACCGGAAGCACCTCTCGCTCGCGCTGGGCGGGGTCAAGGACGCGGGCCCGTGGGCGGAGGGCATCCGTTCGACGTGGAATTGACCCGCGTGGCCTGAACTTGCCGTCGGCCCATTCAACGGATTGATTCCGCCCGAACAGCCCGCGGCACACCGGAGGTGCTTGCCATCGGCCCACGCGGCGCCGTTTACAAGCCATCCGAGTCACATCGCCGTCCGCGCAGGGAGAAGCGCAGGAGAAGGGGACAGCGAAAAAGCCTTGGCCTTCCCGCCGGTTTCTTGAGCTTCGGACGAAGCGATTCTCGCTTCCTCTCTTCGCCTCTTCCGCCATGCAAACCCTGCTCATCGTCCTCCTCTGTCTGTTCACCGCCGCCGCCGCGCCGGCCCGGGATAGCCTTTGCCTGTTCGGCGACGACGGCAAGATCGCCGTGGCCGTCTTCGAGCACCGGATCGGGGCCGGAGACCGAGCCACCGAAATCACGCTCATCTACGGCGGCTACGTTTTGCGGGGCCGGCTGAAGGACGTGGACGCCGGTCCCGTCACGCTGAAGGATGTCACGCCCGGCCCGAACGCCTATTCTTTCTCCGGCAGGATCAGCATCGATTTCGCGACGAGGCGCATCACGTTGAAGGGGCGGCTGAAGACCCCGCCGGGCAACGACGGCATTGAGATCGACGCTTCCTTCGAGGGCAGGGAGCTGCGCTCATAAAAGGGCGAAAAGCGTCGCTTCCATCGAAACGAAATCATTTCGCCGGCTGCGCCGCACGGATCATCGTCCACCGGTTCCCGATGAGGGAGGTGCCCCCATCGATCCGGATATGCCGGCGGCACCGCCGCCGGTGGTGCCCGCGGCAGGCGCAGATGGCCCATAGCTGGCCGCACCGCCGGGCGGCGCCCCGGACGGCGGGGGAGCATCGGGCGACAAGTAACGGCTGGTGCTGCACGCCGACAGCGCGCCAAAGAGGAGGGCCACGCCAAGGAGGCGAAAGCAAAGGGTGGAGGAAGTCATGGGGAAAGCGCGCGAAGCGCGACGGATCGTGACAGGATCGCAGCCGATTGCCCTTGTGCGTCGGGCAGGATCAGGCGACGAAAGAAAAAAGGGGCGACGGTGAATCCTGACCGTTCACAAATCGACAAGCTCTGCCCGCGGCGAGGACGCGCTCGTGATCAGCACCCATAACCTCCGTGCCCGCATCTCGCCTAAGGGGGACGTGAAGCTTTTCCAGATCGCGAGCGGATGCGTCGCCACCGGCGTATCGCCGGACGAGGGCACGCTGCTTACCGCTGGCGGGCTCCTTTCCACGGTAACCCCGGTGGCTGCGATGAAGCCGGCGACGGGGAAATTAGGTCGTCTGCACGGCGCGTCTGAAACATTGATCGGCAGCCTCTCAGCCACCACGGGCGCCGGAGCGAGCTACGGCGGCACCACCGCCTACCGCGTGACGCGCTTCGGTGCCGACGGCAAGGTGGTCAAGGCCACACCGGTCAAGTGAGCGGCTCGGTTCTCCGCCCGTGAAGTCAGGCGCGGAGTTCCCGGCCGGCCCCGGCACGGCGGGAGCCGGCGCATCAGGGAATCGCCACGCGGTAGAAGCGCTTGGTGGCGGCGGGGAAGGGCGCGGTGCGCGAGCCGTCGTCGGTCCACGAGAGCGCGCCGCCGGTGCCGTTGAAGTCGAGGCCGATGTCTTGCCAGGCGGCGGAGTCTTCCAGCGCCGCCTTCCATTGCACGCGGTAGCGGGTGGCCGGCGCGCTTTGCCAAGTCACGCTGGCCGTGGAGTTCGCCGCGTCGCGGCCGACGGCGAGCACCAGCGGCGCCTTCGGCAGCGCACCGAAGGACAGGTCGTCGATGACCGGCGTGAAGGTGCGCGTGGTGCTGGTGAGCGTGACCCGGCCGATGCCCGCGTCGGGGTTGGAGTAGCCGAGGAAGACATCGCCCGTGCCGACGAGCGAAAGGTTGCGACGGCTCAGCTCCGTGACGCCGTCGGCCGCATAGATGACCGCGATCACGGTGTCGGTGAACTGCACGTAGGTCTTCACCGAGACGCCGAAGGCCGTGGTCGGCGCGGTGAAGGTGATGGTCAGCAGGATGCCTCGGCCGGCCAGGGTCTTGGTGGACAGGCCGAAGTAGCCGCTCGGGTTCCATTGCAGGCTCGGCGTCGGCGAGGCGGAGAGATCCAGGCTGAAGACTATGCCCGGCTTAACCAAGCCGGGGCCTTGCTCGCCGTTGACCACCGTGGCCGAGGAGAGGGTGGCGGTGTTCAGAATGTCCGGGTCGCGCGGGCTTTCCACGGCGTAGGTCTCGAAGGGCTCGCTGACGGCCCGCGCGCCGAGCAGAGCGTTCAGGCTGGCCCGGTCTGGCAGGAAATCGGCCCTCGCCTCACCCGTTCCCAGGAACAAAATGCCCGGACCGAGAAGGCTGAACCACCAAATGAGCCGACTTCTTTTACACATCCGGCACCCCTAAGCTGCCCGCGGGCCAACCGTTGCAGCGGGGGACGTCA
This sequence comes from uncultured Verrucomicrobiota bacterium, assembly GCA_937871685.1. GTDB lineage: Bacteria > Verrucomicrobiota > Verrucomicrobiia > Chthoniobacterales > SZAS-18 > SZAS-18. The sequence continues at coordinate 5,917 of CALMOL010000409.1, read as the reverse complement.
TAATTTGCCGGCTGTCCGATGACTGGGCAGAGATCAGGCGTTTTTATGGATTCGTTTCGAAGCGCCTATTGAGAAACGTGTCGCGCAGGCCCAGCGCCGGGAACAGCGTGCTTTCCATCACTCGAACGAAATCCTCATCCAGGCTCCGCGCCGCGATCCGGCCGAGCAGACCGATGCTGGGGTTGGCGTAGGTCCGATAGGTTCCGGCGGCGCAGGTCGGCTTCCAGCCTTGGAAGTAACGTATGAGCTGGTCCTCGCTGGTGAGGTCTTCGGGCACTTGCAGCGGCAGGCCGCCCGCGGTGCGCGTCCCAAGGTCGAGCAGGCTTACCTCGCCGCAGCAGCTGCCGCGCAGGGCCGACAGGTGCTGGCTAACGCGATCCGAGAGCTTGAGCCGGCCGCAGGCCTGCGCGTAGGAGGCGAGGGTTGCGGTGAAGGTTTTGCTGACCGAGCCGATCTCAAAAAGCGTGCGGCCCGTGACGGGTTTCTCGCTCGCCCGCGAGGCCACGCCGTAATGGAAGACGTGGCTTGCCCGTTGCGCACGATGCCCACCGCCAGGCCGGGAACGCCGTGGCGCTCCACGACCGGCCGGATCACCTGCGCGACGATTTTCTCGACCTCTGCCCCCGGCGCCTCGGCCGCCCTGCCCAGCAGCGACAACAGCAGCCCACCAAGGCAAAGGATCACGCTGGCCACATTAAA
>CALMOL010000409.1:0-5208 GCA_937871685.1 uncultured Verrucomicrobiota bacterium | reverse complement strand
CATCTGGGGTGGGCGGGAAGCGGAGGCGCGGAAAGGGACCAAGGGGCATCTCCCGATTCTTTCGACGGCCGCCTCGCTCGGCCTCGGGTCACATGGACGACAGGCGATACGCCACGATGCGCTTGGCGCGGTCGAGCCCGACCACTCGCTGGCCATCCAGATACCACTCTCCCACGCCCGATAGGTCGAGCGAGGTTGGGATGGCCTTCAGCCATCTCGCGTCGGGGTTCGATGAGGCGGTGACGCCGGCGGGAATCCATGCCTCCAACTCGGCGGCGGGCACGGTCGCGACCAGCGCGATGTTCCAGTCCGAAGGCCCGGGCACCAGCCCACCGCCGTTGTTCCGATACATGATGGAAAAATCGAGCGTCTCGTAGGTGCGGCGGAAGGAAACATACTTCCCCAGAAATCTCACGCGCTCGGCCACGGTCGCGAACTTCGCGCTGGTGGTGGCCGTCGTGGGGGGGCCATCCGGCTCGCAGCCGACGAGCAGAAGGAGGGCGGCGAGAAGCGCAAGGAGGCGGAAGATCATGAACGCGCAACGGCGCCAAGCCTACGGGAAAAGGGATGGTCAAGGAAGGCAGGAGAGTCAGCGCCCGGGCGCTTCACGCGATGCTTGGCCGCGTCACCCTGGATCGATCCCGGGAAGCTTCGTCGCTAATCGGGCCGCGCGGCGCCGCGGCGGCCAGCGATGCCAAGGGCAGCATGAACGAGAGCACCATCAAAACCCTCTCCCGGACTCTCCTTGGCGGCGCCTTGGTTTTCGCCGGCGTGTCTCACCTCACCTTTGGCCGGAAGGCATTCCGGGCGCAGGTGCCGGATTGGGTGCCGCTCAAGAAGGATGACACCGTGGTCTATTCCGGCGTCGCGGAAATTGCCTTGGGCGCGTCGCTGGTCCTGACCGACAAGAAGTACCGGGAGACGGTGGGAAAGGTGGCCGCCGCGTTCTTCGCCGCGGTATTTCCGGGCAACATCGCGCAGTATATGAATCGGCGGAGCGCCTTCGGCCTGGACACGGATGGGAAGCGCCTGGCCCGGCTCTTCTTCCAGCCGTTGCTGATGTATTGGGCCGTGAAGAGCACCGAGGACAACGACGAGCGGGAGTGAGGCTCGGAAGCCGTCTTTTCCGGCCCGGCGCAGATGACCGGCGAGGCGGCGAGGGTTAGCCTGTCGCTCTCAGGCCTCGATTCCCTTGCGGTGGCGTGCCGCCCTCCCCAGCATACCAGGTTCCGCGTGCACCACCCTGCCTCGATGAAAACGCTGACCCCGGCTCCCCAGGAGCCGGTGGCCGTGCTGGTTTTCATCCACCAGTCGCGGCTTGAGTGGCACGAGCGCATCGGCCTCCAGCAATGCGCCACGGTCCTGCGGGATCATCCCATCTTCCTGGTGTGTCCCGAAGGGCTCGACGTCTCGGAGCACTTGGCGGTGGCGGACAACCTTCGGGTGGACCGAATCCCTCCGCGCTGGCAGGCGAGCTACCAAGCCTACAATCGCCTGAAGATTCTCCCGTTCCTTTACCGGCGTTACGCCCGTTATGAATTTATCCTCACGCACGAGCTCGACGCCTTCGTGTTCCGGGACGAGCTAGGCTCATGGTGCCGCGAGGGCTGGGATTACATCGGGGCCCCGTGGTTCGCGGGCGGCGATGACAACGGGCCGGAAGCGCGGCCGCTGGGGGTGGGAAATTCCGGGTTCTCGCTCCGGCGGCCGGCGGCGATGCTCCGCGTCCTGCATTCCTTCGGGCGAGTGGTGCCCAGCGGGAAGATCATTTCGAGGTGGCGAAAGGCGCGCCGAGAAACGAAGGCATCCTTCTGGCTCTTGGTCTCGCTGCTGGTCTGGCGGAATAATTTCCACCACTGGTTCAACGACTTCGCCGGCCCCGAGGACGTCTTTTGGTGCAAGCACGCGGGGCCGCGTTTTCCGTGGATGAAGATCGCCCCCCACGAGACGGCGCGCCGCTTTTCCTTCGAGGTGCAGGCGCGCCGCCTCTACGCGGAACTCGGCGAACGGTTGCCTTTCGGCTGCCACCAATGGCATGCGCTCGACCGGCCGTTTTGGCGCCCGTTCATCCGCTCTTTCGGATACGACGTTCCCGCTTGACCGCCCGCGGCCGGATTCCAACGAGCCTCCGGCGAAAATCAGGCAAAGAATCCCGGCGTTTTCGTGGCGATAGGTTTTGCCAGACCTTTTTCTCGATAGGTCGTGACTGGCTCGGCCAGCGGAGGGAGGGCGCGAGAGGACCATTCCATTGCGGCTGCCCAAGCGCTGCCCGGCTCGACGAAAGCCCTTGGCCGGGCCGCCGGCCTTCATGCCCGCTCGCGTGGGCCTACCCGGCGGCGCCTTCGGTTGATCGCGCGGCTTGGCGCTGCTGGCGGCGCAGGTTCCGAATGTGGAGGTAGCCGACCAGCTTCTTCTGTTGCTCGTCCCAGAACCGGAAGTTCATGGCCCGCAGGCTCGCGAAGAAGGTGAGCGGCTTGACCTGTTGAAAGAGCTCGTGGGCCTTGTGGCAGCGCTCCAGATTGTAGTTCGGGATGCGCGGACTGAGGTGATGAATGTGGTGGAAACCGATGTTGCCCGTGAACCACTGGAAGATCCTGGGCAGCTTGTAGAAGGAGCTGCCTTCCAACGCGGCCGCGGTGTAGTCCCAGTCGGCGCCGCGCTCCCAATACACGTCCTCGAACTGGTGCTGGACGTAGAACATCCACACTCCCACGGCGCCGGTGACCAGGATTACGGTAAGATGGATGATGAGGTAGGGCACGAAGCCGAAGATCCACGCCAGCGCGACGGACACCCCCGCCACGGCCACATTCATCCAATGCACGGAGGCGCGCTCCCGGCGGGTCGCGCAGTCGATGGGGAATCGCTGGTGGACCACCAGCAGATACAGCGGGGCGATGCCGAAGAGGATGAACGGATTGCGCGCCAGCTGGTAGGCGAAGCGTTTCCACCGCGAGGCCTGGAAATATTCCTCCACGGTCATCGTCCAGATGTCGCCCGTGCCGCGCTTGTCGAGATGGCCGGAGGTCGCGTGGTGGATGGCATGCCGCTGCCGCCAGTGCTGGTAGGGCGTGAGGGTGAGCACGCCGGTGATGAAGCCCACCACGTCATTGGCCCGGCGGGAGCGGAAGAAGGAGCCGTGGCCGCAGTCGTGAAAGATGATGAAGCCCCGCACGAGCACCAAGCCCGCCAGCACGGCCAGCCGCAGGACCAGCCACCACGAGACGGCCAGGGAGAGATACATGAGATACCAAAGGACCGTGAAGGAGCCCAGGGTGTTCACCAGTTGCCATGTCGCCCGTCCGCGGGAGGGCTTTTGGTGCTCCCTCACCAAATCGCGCCAGTCGGCCGGGGAAATCTTTGTTTTGGCCGTTACGCCCGGGGAGTTGGGAATCGTCATTTCATGGTCTTTCTGCGTAAGGGATCGGTTACGCCCCTCTCGGTGGACACCCGGCCCCAGCCTAGGGGTGCCTGCTCCCTCTGCAAGGAGGTCCGCGCTCGTCTGCCCTCCGGTCGGACGACCCTCTTTTCGCGCAGGCTTGACGAGCCGCCAACGTTTTTCGGATGAATGTTCCCTCCGAGTCGCCAAGGATTCCCATGCCGCGCAAACGCAAAGACCTCATTGCCCTGATTGAACGCGCGACCGCGGAGCGGCCGCCCGTCCTGGACCTCTCCAAGAGCAACCTGGAAGGGCTGCTGGACCGAGTTTTCCAGATGGACTGGCTGGTGGAGCTGAACCTCTCGCACTGCCACCTCAGTCACCTGCCGGACGCGCTCGGGAATCTCTCCGGCCTGACCTGCTTGGTGCTTGCCGAGAACCAATTGACGGAGTTGCCGGACGCGATCGGGAATCTCTCCGGCCTGACCCGCCTGGTGCTTGCCGGAAATCAATTGACGACGCTGCCGTGGACAATCGATGGCCTGGACGCGCTGCAACACCTGGACCTCAACCGGGCCGGCCCCGAGTTCGGCTTCAGCGTCTCCTACATGGAGATGGAATGGCTACGGACCGTGCCGGAAGTCATCTGGATCGACGGGAAGCCGCCGCGGTTTGAGCCGCCCGCCTTTCCTTTCCCCGTCCCGGATAATCCCAATGTCTGGCTGCAACGCCTGGCGTCGGCCTTGACGCTCTACGGGGAAGCGCTCGCCGTGGAGGACCGCTTCAGCTTCGGCGGCGGGGGCAAGCGCCAGGAGGCGGATGCTCTCATCCGGCGCGTCTTCGAACAGGAACCTGGCCTCAAACTCGAACTGCCCGAATTTTACCAGGACTTTCTGGACCGCCAGTTTCACTCCACTTCCCGCCCGTCGGAAAAAATCCTCGGCAAGAATCCCCTCCGGCTGCCGACAAAGGCAGACGATGAATGGCTGGCCGGCAACCCGTCCCCGTCGCCGTTGCGCCTGGGGGGTGAAGTCGTCAATGACGACCGCCGCGTCACGATCCGTCGCCCGAGCGGAGAGGAAACGGAGGTGGCGTTGCTCGAACCCAGCGGGGGAGTGCTGATGAACGCGCCTTACGCACAAGACGAATACTACCAGGCAGACAGCGCCGTGCGTCTTTACCAAGCGGGCCCCAAGCGATTTTACCTGCGCCTCGAGACCTACGGCTACAGCTCGAACACCGATTGGCTGGGCAGCGACGACGGCGGCGTCTCCTGGCAAAAGCAGCCTCAAATGACCAACAGCTGGCTGGGCAAAAGCTGCGAGAAATGGCGCGAGGTGGATTACCTGGCCCCCACTCACCGCCAGCAGGGGAAGGCGGAGAGCAACGCGTGAGACCATTTGGGTCGAGCGTCATCGACCGCCGGTTGATCGCTCGAACGAACGGGAAACAAGCGGGGAGGCCCTACCGGGAAAGCTCGCAGATCCAATTGACCTCCCACGTCTTGCCTCCGTCGTTGGAGAAGGACTGCTCCATGCGCGCGGACTTGGGCGAGAGGTTCAGCCAGACGTAGCGCACGAGGATCATGCGACCCTTGAACTCCTCCTGGTCGAGGAACTCGCCGCGGTTGCCGGTGAATTGTCCCACGACCGGCGGCAGGCCGAGGACGCCCTTGTCCAAGTCCACGGTGTAGATGCTCCACTGGCGGGAGGCGGGATTGTAAAGGCGCAAGGTCTGCGCCTTGATGTGCAGCTTCTTCTCGGGGCTATCGACCTCGAACTCCTCGAAGTTCGCGTTGGAGTCGAGCATCTTCTTGTGCCGCGAGATGC
>CALMOL010000408.1 GCA_937871685.1 uncultured Verrucomicrobiota bacterium | reverse complement strand
CCCTCCATCCCACCCACGCGCTCATGCCCTCCTCCTCGCTTGCCTGGACCTATCTCATCCTGTCGGGAATCGCCGATGTTGTCTGGGCGGTCGCGACCAAATATTCCGAGGGCTACAGCCGGTTGGGCTGGACGATCACCTCGCTCGTCTCGCTCGTCGTCTTTCTCGCGCTGCTCACTCAGGCGCTCAAGGTCCTGCCTCTTGGGACCGCCTACGCCGTTTGGACCGGCATCGGCGCGGTCGGCTCGGTCGCGGCGGGCCTGCTGCTCTTCGGCGAGGCGATGTCGCCGGCCCGGGCGGTCGCCGTGCTCGCCATCGTCGGCGGCGTGGTCGCGCTCAAGCTGCTCCCGGCGTGATTCCCCTGGCCGGCGGGCCGCGCCACGCCGTTCCCAACCGTCCCGTGCTCCCCGGCGCCTTGCTTGCCCGCCGGGCGAAGATTTTCGCCGGGTGGCTCCCGGCCGCGGCGGCCTGCGCGCTGGGGACGCCGGCGGCGAGCGCGGAGGAAGCGGACGCAAGGCCGTCCTACACGTTGGTGCGCTACGACGAGGATTACCGCGCATTGCGCGACCCGACGCGCCGGCGCGACCCTTGGGACAGCCTCAAATACCTGCCCTTGTGGCCCGGCCGGCCGAACTCGTTCTTGAGTCTGGGCGGCGAAGTGCGCGAGACCTACGAAATTCTCCGCAACGACGGCCTCGGCGCGGCGCCGCGCGACCGCGACGGCTACTGGCTCCAGCGCGTGATGCTGCACGCCGACGTCCACCTCGGCGAGCACGTCCGCCTGTGGGCGCAGGTCAAGAGCGCGGTGGAACTCGGCCGCGCCGGTGGCGCGCGGCCGGTGGACCGAGACGACCTGGACCTCAACCAACTGTTCGTCGATTTCTCGTGGCCGCTGGCGCTCGGCCCGGCCGGCTCATCGTGGACGCTGCGGCTCGGCCGGCAGGAGCTGGACTTCGGCGACCAGCGAGTCCTCGCGGTGCGCGAGGGGCCCAACGACCGCCAGAGCTTCGACGCCGCGCGCCTCACCGTGCGGCTCGGCCAAAGCGCCACGACGGACTTCTTTGGCGGCCGCACGGACTCGGATGAGCGGGGCGTGTTCGACAACGATCCCATCGCCGCGCGTTCCACGGTCTGGGGCGTGTATTCCACCTTCGATCTCACCGGCCGCTTCCACGCCCTGCCCGCGGGGGCGAAGGCCGGCCTCGATCTTTTCTATTTCGGCTACAAGGCGGGGGAGAGCGTCTATGCGCGCGGCGCCGGCGGTGAGGCGCGGCACACCCTCGGCCTGCGCTGCTTCGGATCGCTGCCGCTCGGCCCGCCGACGCGCGAAGACAAGGGCAGCCGCCCGCTCCCCGGGACGACGCTCGACTACAACTTCCTCCTCGCCGGGCAGGCCGGCTCCTTCGGCCCCGCGGACATTCGCGCTTGGCGGGCGGCGACGGATCTCGGGGTCACCTTCGCGGCGTGGCCGCTCCAGCCGCGGCTGGGCCTCACGGCGCAAATTTCCTCCGGCGACCGCCGTCCCGGCTCGCGCACCCTCGGCGCCTTCAACGCGCCCTTCGAGGCCGGCTTCCGCTACGGCGGAGTGCTCAACGAGCAGTTCGGCGCGCCCAACCTGCGGCTGCTCCAGCCGCAGTTGCTCCTCCATCTGCCCGGAAGCGTGACGCTGGAACTCAAGGGGTTGCTGGCTTGGCGCGACCACACGCGCGACGGCCTTTACAACGTCCCCGGCTTTCTCATCCGCGACGGACGGGCGACCTCTGCGCGGCACGTCGGCAGCGTGCCCGAGGTGACCGTGAACTGGCAGGCAAACCGACACCTGAGCTTCACGGTCAACTACTACCATCTCTTCGCCGGCCCATTCATCGAGCGCGGCATCCCGGCCGGCCGCAGCGTGGACGGCCTGTCCGCGTGGGCGACCTTCAAGTTCTGATGGCGCCGCTCCCGCACCCTTGGTCCCCGCACCCCATGGCGGCCGGGGCGCCGCGCCTTGGCGCGTCAATGGCCGCGATGGTTCGCGGCCGATTCTCCCCCCAACGGGGGAGGGGCCGCTCCCGCCGCCGGGCGAAACGAAGCCTGCCCGCAGTGCCAGTGGTGCGGCGGCGCCCGCTTCGTGAGCATGAGAGCCCGCTCGTCCCGCCTTTCACCGCCGAACCATGAATCCGCCCACCTATCCCTTCCCGCTGCCGCCGCTGCGCTTCGCCTACGATGCGCTGGAGCCGCACATCGACGCCCAGACGATGGAGCTGCACCACCGGAAGCACCACCAGACCTACCTCGACAACCTCAACAAGGCGCTTGAGGCGCACCCCGACCTGCACGGCCTGAGCATCGAGGCGATCCTCGCCCGCTTCGACTCGCTGCCCGAGGGCCTCAAGCCCGTGGTGCGCTCCCACGGCGGCGGCCACGCCAACCACCAGTTCTTTTGGAAGGTCATCGGCCCGGCCGAGGGCGCGAACCAGCCCGACGGCCCCAAGTCCGGCGAGCTGCGGGAGGCCCTCACGAAGGATTTCGGCTCCTTCGTCGTGTTCAAGGAAGCCTTCACGAAGGCGGCCCTCGGCGTGTTCGGCTCCGGCTGGGCGTTCCTGGTCATCGACCCGGCCACAAAGAAGCTCGAAATCCTCGCGCTGCCCAACCAGGACAGCGTGCTGTTCCACCGCAAGCCCGGCCTGCTGTGCTGCGACGTGTGGGAGCACGCCTACTACCTCAAGCGCCAAAACCGCCGCGCCGAATACCTGGAAGCTTGGTGGAACGTCGTCGCCTGGGACGTGGTCAACTCGCGCCTCGTCAATTTCCGCGCCGGCAAGCAACAGCTTTGAGCCATGGCGCGCGAAATCCGATACGAAGACGGCGGGCAGGCCCTGGCCGGCTACTTCGCGCCCGCGGCCGGCGGCGGGCCGGCTCCCGGCGTGCTCATCGTCCACGCCTGGCTGGGGATCACCGATTCCATCAAGGCGCGCGCGGACCGCTTGGCGCGGGCGGGCTACGCGGCCTTCGCGTGCGACGTCTTCGGCCGGCCCACGGACATCGCCGCCGGCCCGCATCCGATGATCGGCCCGTTCCGCAATGACCGCCGCTTGTTCCGCCGCCGCGTGCGCGCGGGCCTGGATGCCTTGTGCGGCCAGCCGGAAGTCATCGCCGGACGCGTGGCGGCGATGGGCTACTGCTTCGGTGGCAACGCCGTGCTCGAGCTGGCCCGCGACGGCGCTCCGGTGCGCGGCGTCGTCAGCTTCCACGGCGAGCTGGACACGCCGCTGCCCGCCGGCCCCAGCGACATCCGCGGCAAGATCCTCGTCCTCTCGGGTGACGCTGATCCGGTGGTGCCCTTCGAAAAGGTCGCCGCCTTCCGCGAGGAAATGCGCCGCGCCGGGGCGGACTGGGAGATCGTGCTCTACGGCGGGGCCAAGCACTCGTTCACCGGCGAAGGCTCGCTCGGGCCGGAGAAGACGCCAGAGGCAGTGTTCCACCCGCAGGCCGAAGCGCGCTCCTGGCAGCGCACGCTGCAGTTCTTCCGGGAAATCTTCGCCGCCTGATGCCAACGCGTGACCGGAGTGGCAGGATGGCGCGGGCAGCCGCCTCTGCAACCCGCGCCGAGCGATCTTGCTTGTCCCGTCGCGCGTCGGCATGGCGGGCGGGTCATTTTGCGGAATCGCCCGGACGCAACTCGGGTCCGCCGCCAGCCTCTCCCGCCGGCTTCTGAGCGAAGACCGCGAGCGGATGAAACGCCCCGAGGGAAGCCGCCGCGGCCAAGGCGCTACGCAGGGAGCGGCCGACCACCGCGACGGATTGCCACCCGTCCCGGCGCAAGGCGGCGACATACTCGGCGTGGCACGCGATGTCAGCCAGCACGAGGAAGCCGCTCGGCCGCAGCACGCGCCTCATCTCGCGCACGGCGAGCGCACGGTCGGCGGGGTCCTGCAGATTGTGCACGGCCCAGTGGGAGACCACCACGTCGAACTCCGCATCGGCGAACGGCAGGCTGCGCATGTCGCCGGTTTCCACGCGCACGCGCGGGGTCACGCCTTCGCGCCGGGCGTTCTCGAGCGCGGTTTCCGGCCGGTTGCCGGACTGGTCCCTCGCGAGCCAGAGGTCGATCCCGACGGCGCGGCCGCGGGGCGTCCGCTGGGCCGCCGCCACCAGCAGCAGGCCGCCGCCGCAACCCACGTCGAGCACCGCCTCGTCGCCGCGCCACGGCACCAGGTCGAGCAGCCGCTCGCGCCCGCGCACTTTCGTGACCCGGCTGTAGTGAAGCATGAACGCGCCCAGCCCAAGGCAATATGCCGCCGGCCCCGCGGCCAGCCAAGCCCAGGCACTGGCGCCGAGCAGGCCGGCCAGCACGCCGAGCAGAGCCGCGCCCCCGCCCGCCAGGAACATCGCGCGCATCAGGCCGGGCGCGTCGATGCCGTAGTCGGGGCGGTTCATCGCGCGATCCTTTCGGCTAGCCCGATCACGTTGCCCGCCGGGTCGCTCACCCAGACCTCGCGCATGACGTAGAAGGTTTCCCGCTCCGGCACGATGACCGGCGCGTCCCCCAGCGCCGCCGCGGCCTCCGCGAGGGAATCCACCGCCGCGTAGAGCAGCGCGCCGCCGCCGGACGCCAGGTGCTCGGCGCAAGCTCGCATGTCGTCGGCCAGGCTCGCGCGCGTTTGGAGCATGACCATGTGCCCGTCGCGTGCGAGGCCGACGAAACCCAGAACATCGCCGTGCGGCACCTCCATCACCCGCTGGAAGCCGAGTCGCCCCTCGTAGAAGGGAAGTTGGGGCTCGATGGCATCGACGACGAGGATGGGCGTGAGGTCTTGCAGCATGGGCCCCCTTGGCCCGCCGCCGCCGCGGTGGCTTGGAAAAATGGAATCAGCCCTGCTCCGCGCGCAGCTCGCCCGGCGTGATGCCGGCCAGCGTGCGGCACTCGGCGTCGAGGTGCGCCTCGTCAAAATAGCCGGTCTCCGCCGCCGCCTGGGCGAGCGAGCCCGCGCCGCGGCGCAGTTTCCCCAGGAACCGGCGGAAGCGCGCGATGCGCGCGAGCT
>CALMOL010000407.1:10357-24628 GCA_937871685.1 uncultured Verrucomicrobiota bacterium | reverse complement strand
TCCTCGGCCCGGCGCTCGCCTACCTGCCGACGATCCGCCGCTTCCGCCTCCCGGCGTGGCGCGCGCTGACGCTGCCGCTGGCCGGCGCGCTCTTCACCGCGATGACCGTGGACTCTGCCCGCCGCCATTGGCTCGGCCGCGGCGGCGGGTGGAAGGGTCGGACCCACCGCTGACACCCGCCCGAGGGTTAACCACAGATTAACGCAGATTTTCTCAGATTTCTTCCGAGGCGAGTCGTGTGGTTCCCGACCAAGTCGGTGACCGCGCGAATCGAGGCACCGGCAGCGACCAGCGCCGCCACGCCCGCGACCGACCGCCTCCATCCGCGATCGATCCGGTCACCCTCGATCTTCTCTAATCTGCGTTAATCTGTGGCCAAGCCTCGGGCCGGTGTCAGGCCGTCGGCAAGGGAGGCGGCTGCGGAGTCGGACCCGTCGGCGCAGGTGGCGTCGGCGGCGCGGCGGGCGCGGGTGGCGGCAGGGGCTTCGGCGCGCGACGCAGGAAACCGCCGCGGCGGAAGTTTTCCCAGCCGGTGCGCAGCCAGCGCAGCAGCGAGGCGGCGAGCCAGAGCGCCCAGCCGAGCATCAGCAGGCGATACCACCACACCGACACCGACCACACCACAGGCTGCGGCAGCACGTTCTCGCAGCGAGCCTGGAACCAGCGCAGCGTCGAGCGGCTGGAGCCATTTCCTACAACAAACATCTCCGGCCGCCCAAGCAGCCCCTCGGCGACCGCAGCCACCAGGGTGACGAGCGCAATCACCGTGAGCAGCACGAGCGCGGCCTGGAGCAGATTGAAGCGCCAGTTGGGTTGCGCCTGGAATATCGGGTGGCCGCGCCACGACATCAGAAAAAGCCAGCCCACCACCGCCATCGCGGCGATCAACGACACTTGCGTCAAACCAATCACCAGCAGCGCCCACTCCCAGGCGCGCAGGGGTGAGTTTCGCGCGCGCGACAGCGCCCACGCAGCCAGCAGCGAGCACGCGAGGACGCCCCAGAACCGCACGGCCGGCCCAAGCGTCGGCCCGGCCGTCCACAGCACCCAGCGCCCGCCGGAAACGCTGCTGCTATCGGCGGGCACGGTGATCGTCGTGGTCACGTTCGCGGCCTCGACCGGCAAGCGCACCTCCTCCGCCGCGGCGCGCACGCCGAGCGTCGCGTTCGTCTTCCACGCCACCACCACAGCCTGCGCGCCGGGGCGCAGCGGCAGGATCAGCTTCGCGCCGTCTTGCCGCACGGGCGTGGCCCGGCCGTTGATGGTGAGCGACGTGACCTCCGCGCTCGCCGGCAGGCCGAGCAGGAAGTCCTCCCCCAGCGAGCAGCGCACGGAGAGCGTGAGCGTCGCCGTGCGTTGGCGGTCGCCGAGCTTCACGTCGTGCGTCGCGCGGTCTACGGTGACCGTGGCGCCGGCCACCGCCTCGGGCCGTGCGACCGACAGCTCAGCGCTCTCTCCCGGCCAAGGCTGCCACACGGGGACGAGGTCCGAGCCGCCCTCGAAGGTCGGCGGCAAGCCGGCCAGGCGCACGTTCCACACGGGCGAGGCCACGAGCTGCCAGCGCTCCACCCAGGAGTCGCCGGCGCGCGTGGCAAGCTTGAGCGTGTTCACCATGTCGAGGCCGCTTTCCCACAAGAATTTTTCCTGCTGCGCGCCAAGGCGCACCTCGATGAATCCGTCGCGCACCACGGCGTTGGCCGAGAGGACGTTCTCGCCGGGCAGCAGCGGCACACGCAGGGAGAGCGCCTTTCCCGCCGGTGTAAGGCGCGACACCGTGGTGCGCACCTGCCACACGAGGCCCAGCTCGATTTGCCGGTCGACGATCGCGAGCGTGGCGAGGTCGTTGCGTTCGTAGGCGGCGCCGCCGGTCGCGGCGGCCTTTTGCTGGCGCGCGAAAAACACCTGGCCCTCCGGCGCGCCGTCGGGCCGCACGCCGGTCCACGTCCAGCCGGGCGCCTCGATTCGCACGCGCCGCGGGCGCAGCAGGAAGGACCACTCCCAATCCGAAGCGTCCGAGATCATCCCCTCCACGCGCACGCGGTGGACGCCCGGCGCGAGCGCCACCCACAGGAAGCCGTCGCCCCGCCGCAGCGCCGCCTCGGGCCGGCCGTCCACGCTGACCGACACCGGCGACCACGCCGGCAGCCGGCCCGGCAGGGGCACCGCCACGCGCGCCGCCGCGTGGATTTCCGCGTCCATCGTGATCCGCCGCTCCGCGAGCGCGAGCGCGACCTCGGGAATCTCGGCCGCATTGGGAAAGGCGTCGGATTTCTCCAGCAGTCGCTGGTGCAAGGCTTCCAGCGTGGCGGCGTCAGGAATCTCCTCCGCCCCCGCCGGCGCGGCCGGCGCGAAGAATGCCGCCAGCGCGACGAGAACCGCCGCTGTCCTTGGCGCGGCGCGGAGCCAGGTCCAGCGCCGCACGCCGAACAAGATCGCCACCAGCGCGAGCAGCAGCGCGACGCGCAGCACCGTGAGCACGCGCTCGACACCGAGCGAGATTAGGATCGGACGCACGGTCTGGTCCGCCTTCACGGGGCCATTCCAACCGAAGGCGACGCGGCGCCACTCCCAGTCCGGCACGCCCGGTCCAGTCTGGATGCGGGCCTTGGTGTCGAACTGGAGATTGCTGTTTTCTTGCGGCGAAGCCTTTCTCGAAACGGAAAACGAGTTGGATTGACGCTCGTCCGGCGGGGCCGGCGGCTCCAGGGGCAATATCGCCGGGGAAAACGGGACAGGAATTCCATCCACCGCCCCGGCATCCAGGCCTTTCTTGGAGCGAGCAATGATGGCCGCCCGCGGGAGCACCCGCTCCAACTGCGGATAGATCGCCTGCTGCACCTGCTGCGCGACAAAGGGCACGAACTCCAGCGCGAACACAAGCAATACCAGCCACTTCGCCCCGCGCACCACGGCCGTCGCCCACCCTTTCGGAGCTACGCGCTCCAGGGCGAGCGGGACAAGCAGGAGCAGCCAGATGAAGCGCGGCGCGTCCGGCTCATGGTAGGAAAGGCCGAACCCCAGGAACGCTACCGCCGCCGCCACCCCGCCCCACAGGCGGAATACGGCCAGAGTGAGGAGCATCAGCAGGAACAAATCGAGCAGCGTCCACGCCGTCAGCCAATCGCCGCGCGACCAATCCGCGCCGAAGAGAGCGAGCAAGCGCCAGCCCGGCGGCAGGTAAAGCATCACACCCAGTTCCTCCGCATCCGTCTGCCAGCCCGTGGCCGGCAACGACGCGGCGCGCGCCATGCGCCCGGTGGCCTCCAGCGAAACGTCCCGCGCGCGCACTTCCACGCCCGGCACGGCGGTCTGCGGGTTGCGCGTGATAAGCAGGCCCTGGGGGGAAGTGCGCACCGAGCCGAGGTCTTGGCCGGGCGCGGCGTCGAGGCGCCAGACGCGCTGGTGCGTGCCGACGATGCGATCGCGGAAAGTGAGCGATCGCCCGTCCTCGTCCAACCACCACTCGCGGCCAAAGGCGAGGCCGGCGGGCTTCTGGTCACCCATGCCGCGCTGGCGCTCCTCGATGCGCAACGGGGCGACGGGGTCCCAGCGATACACGGGCAGCTCGCGCCATTTGTCAGGAAAGGCCGTCTGCGACACGTCGATCGAAGGCGCGCCGACAATCTCCACGAGGCGGAAGTCGGGCTTCGAGCGGAAGGCGAGCAGGATTTCGCTGACCGGCGGCTTGGCGGCGGGGGCGAAGGCGATGTCCTTCGGATTGTCGGCGCGGAAGGCGTCCGCGCGGATGGTCCACTTGCCGGCGCGGACCTGGGCCTTCATGCGGCCGGCGTCGTCGGCCGCCACGGGCAACGGGCTCTCGACCTGCGCGAGGCGCCAGCCGGCGGGCAGGACCGCGCCCAGGTCTTCCTCGCGACTCTTGCCGGAAACGGTGAGCTCGATCTCGGTGCGCAACCACATCGGGATGCCGTCTTCCAGCGCCGCGAAGACCTTCACCGAGAGGACGTCCTTGTCGGTCTCGTCGGCCGCGCCGTCGCGCCGCAGCCAAAGGAAGCCCTGCGCGTCCCACGTGGGGGCGTCCACCGCCCTTCCGTCCACGGAAAGCGCGAGCAGGCCGATCTCGCGCGGCAGCGGAATGCGCTGGGGCGATTCGGTCCAGCGGTAGGCGCCTTCCAGCTTCCATGTCCCGGCCGCGAGTTTCACGGACGGCCGGCCGCCGTGATCGAGCACGACGGCGGGCGCGCCGTTGGCACGGACGTCGAGCGGCCAGGCCTCCGCGCCGCCGGGGAGCGGCACCCACGTTTCGGCGAAGGTTTGCACGGCGATCTCCCAGCGGGCACCGCTCTTCTCCACCGTGAGCGCAAGGCGCGAAGGCCAAAAGCAGAGCGATTTCTTCGGATCGTTCCAAGGCACGGGGCACATGGCCTGGGCGTCGTTCCAAAGCACCCAGTCCTGCCAGGGCTTGAGGACATCGGGGATCGCACGCGTCGGGGCGATGGACGGCGCTGGAGGCAGCGCGGGCGGCGAAGTCTGCGCGAAGAGGGGGAGCGCCGCGCACGCGGCGAGCACGGCAAGACCAAGGAGGCGAAGCGGGGAGGAATTCATGCGGGAGGACGCCACGGCGCCATTCAACAAGACGGGAACGACGGCGTCGAGGCTCCCGTTTTCTTTCCGACGGATGAACGGCGACCAGTCTTAGGAATCCCGGCGATCCGGGTGCAAAGTCCCAGGCTTGTCCCCTACCCTTCTCGATCTCCTCCCCGACGCCGGCGAGCCCGCGGACGGCGACACGTTGCTCGGGCGCTTCCTGGACTACGTGACCAGCCGCGGGCTCACGCTGTATCCGGCGCAGGAGGAGGCGCTGCTGGAAATCTTCGCGGGTCGGAACGTGATCCTCAACACGCCCACCGGCTCGGGGAAATCGCTCGTGGCGATGGCGCTCCATTTCCACTCGCTCGCGCAGGGGCGGCGCTCCGTCTATACGTGCCCGATCAAGGCGCTGGTGAACGAGAAGTGGCGCGACCTGTGCGCCGCCTTCGGGCCGGAGAACGTGGGTCTCGCCACGGGCGACGCCACGGTAAACCGCGACGCGCCGATCCTCTGCTGCACGGCGGAGATCCTTTCCAATCTCGCGCTCCGCGAGGGGGCGAAGGCCGACGTGGGCGACGTGGTGATGGACGAGTTCCACTTCTACGCCGACCGCGAGCGCGGCGTGGCGTGGCAGGTGCCGCTGCTCACGATGCCGGACGCGCGTTTTCTGCTGATGTCGGCCACGCTGGGCGAGACGGCCTTCTTTGAGGCGGAGCTGACGCGCCTCAACCGGTGGCCGACCGCGACGGTCTTCTCGATTGACCGGCCGGTGCCGCTGGAATTTTCCTACGCCGAGACGCCGCTCGCCGAGACGGTGGCGGAGATGGTCGCGATGGGAAAGGCACCGGTCTATGTCGTGCACTTCACCCAGCGCGACGCGGCCGAGAGCGCGCAGAGCTTCACCAGCCAGAACGTCGCCACCCGCGAGGAAAAGGCGCGCATCGCGGAAATGCTGGAGGGCTTCCGCTTCTCGTCTCCCTACGGCGCGGAGGTGAAGAAGCTGCTTCGTCACGGCCTCGGCCTGCACCACGCGGGGATGCTGCCGAAGTATCGCGTGCTCACCGAGCGCCTCGCGCAGGCGGGCTTGCTCAAGGTCATCTGCGGCACGGACACCCTCGGCGTGGGCGTGAACGTTCCGATCCGCACGGTGCTCTTCACGCGCTTGTTCAAGTTCTCCGGCGAGCGCACGGCGATCCTCTCGGCGCGCGATTTTCACCAGGTCTCCGGCCGCGCCGGCCGGAAGGGATTCGACGACCGCGGCTGGGTGGTGGCGCAGGCGCCGGAGCATGTGATCGAGAATCTCCTGCTCGAAAAGAAGGGGAAGAAATTCGTGAAGCGAAGGCCGCCCGAGAAGAACTACGTCGTCTGGGACGCGGGGACGTTCACGCGCCTCCAGGGCGCGGCGCCGGAGCGACTGACGAGCCGCTTCCAGGTCACGCACGGGATGCTGCTCAACGTGCTTTCGCGTCCCGGCGACGGCTGCCGGGCGATGCGCGAACTCATCCGCTCCTCGCACGAGACGCCCGCGGCGAAGGCGGCCCATCTGCGGCGCGGCTGGCAGCTTTTCCGCGCGCTGCTCGACCGCGGCATCGTCGAGATCATCCCGCAGACGGCGGACGGCGCGAAGGTCCGCGTGAACGTCGCCCTGCAGGACGACTTCTCGATGAACCAGACGCTGTCGCTCTACGTGCACGACACGCTGCCGCTGCTCGACCCGCTCGCGCCGGACTACGCGCTCCGCGTGCTCACGCTGGTGGAGTCGATCCTCGAGGATCCCGACATCATCCTCCGCCGGCAGCTCGACCGCGTGAAGACCGACAAGCTTGCCGAGTTGAAGGCGCAGGGCATGGAGTTCGACCAGCGCATCGAGGAGCTGGAAAAGCTCGAATACCCCAAGCCGGACCGCGACTTCATCTACGAGACCTTCAACGCCTTCGCGGCGAAGCACCCGTGGGTCGGTCAGGAGAACATCCGGCCGAAGTCCGTGGCGCGCGAGATGTGGGAGGACTTCCGCTCCTTCGCCGACTACGTGAAGATCTACGAGCTGCACCGCGCCGAGGGCGTGCTGCTGCGGCATCTCTCCAGCGTCCACAAGGCGCTCGCGCAAACCGTCCCCGACGCGGCGAAAAACGAGGAGGTGCGCGAGATCGAGGCGTGGCTCGGCGCCATGCTCCGCCAGGTGGACTCGTCCCTGCTCGACGAGTGGCTGCGAATGCAGGATCCGAGCGCGCCCGCACGGGACGACGAGGCCGAGGTCCGGCCGCCGGGCGCGGAGAGCGAAGACATCACGCGCAACGAGCGCGCCTTCGTCGCGGCGATGCGGGCGCACGTCTTCGCGTTCCTGCGCGCCTGGTGGAACGGCGATTGGGATGACGCCGTCGCGCTGTCGGGCAACCCCGAGGTTGCAGAGCCTTGGACCGTCGAGCGCCTGCGCGTGGCGCGGGAGGAATTCGAGGCCGCCCACGGTCGCCTGCGACTCGATCCCGAGGCGCGCAACCGCCGGCACACGCATCTGCCCGCCTCCGAGGACCATCGGACGCGGCGCATCGAGCAGATGCTGATCGACACCGAGGAGGCGAACGACTGGAGCGCCGACTGGGAAATCGATCTCGAGCCGTCGCGAGTCAAGCGGGAGCCGGCGATGCGGCTGGTGAGGCTCGGGTTGTTCGGGGCTTGATCACCCACCGGTCTGGCGGTCGCGGTTCCTGCGCGGGGACGCGCTTTGGAGTGCGGGAGCTTGCTCCCGCTTTCCTGCCGGCCGCGATGCGGGCGAGGCCACCGACAAAGGGATGACGCGGTGATTCGACGCTCGGCGGTCCGCTTTCCATCAAAGCGGCACGACAGCGGGAGCAAGCTCCCGCACTCCACAGCCGGCTGCGCCGGCAGGAACCGCGCGCCCCCTATCCGGCCGCCTGCACGGCCGGGTGCTGGGCGATCAAGGCCATCGCGCGGCCGAGCAGGGTGCGCCCCGGCTCCATCCGCGGCCAGGGCGAGGCACCGCTCGGATGCGGCAGCGGGATCACGTCGAAGGCGCACCCCGCCCGCTCGGATCGAAAAGCTTGGCCGATGATGTCCTCCAGCCGCCTCGTCACGACCTCGGGCAGGACCTCCCCGATGGCCAGCCGGCCGATGGGCAGAACAAGCGTTGGCTGAAGCAACTGAATCTCGGCGTCGAGCCAAGGCGCGCAATTCGCCACCTCGTCCGGCGCGGGCACGCGGTCGCCGCCGGTGGGCCGCTTGCCGGGGAAGCAGCGGCAGACGGCCGCCATGTAGATGCGCGCGCGGTAGTCGGCCTCCGTCCAGCCGAGCGCGTCGAAGAACCAGCGGAACAGCGTCTTTCCTGCCGTCCACGCGAAGGGCCGGCCGAAGCGCGGCTCCTTGTCGCCGGGCGCCTGCCCGAGATGGAGGATGCGCGAGGCAACCGGCCCGCCGCTCACCGGCGTGGACTCCATCCGCGGGCAACGCCGGCAAGCGAGCAGGCGGGCGACGTGATCCGCCAAGGGATCAGGGCGAATCCTGCTTGGCCTCGCGCGCAGTTCGCTTCCCGCGGGGACGATCCGGCTCATGGATTGGCCGGAGGAGGCGTCGGCGTGGAGCGCGGCGCGATGCCGGAGGATGCGGCCGGGGTGCGCGATGGCGTTGCGCCGGGGGTGGCCAGCGAGGTCGAGGCCGTCGCGCGCGCCGGCGCGGGGGTCGGCACGCGGAGGCGCAGGTCGGTGGCAGCTCCCTCCGTCCGCTGCTGCACGACCGTCAACGTGGGGTAAACCCAGGCGGCGCCCGCGACGGTGCGGCCACCGGCGACCGCGGACGACCGCTCATGGAGCCGCGTGTCCTGGCCGCCGACGCCGCGGCCGCGGAGGGCGGCATCGGCCGCGTTGGCCCCGGCCGCCTGCCGGCTCGCGTCGGCCAGGTGGGCGCGCTGCCATGCCTCCCGCTCGCGCTGCTGGTAGTCCGCCAGCGCGGATTGCGCGGCCTCGTCCGCGCGCAACGCCCCCTCGGCGACGTCGAGGGCGTTGGTCAACTGTGCGGGGCGCATCTCCGCGTCGTAGCGCCCGTCGTTGACGAGCCAAGTCTCGCCGCGGTCCTCGCGCAGCTTCACGCGGGTGCCGGGCGGGAAGCCGATCACGCCGTTCAGCGTGCGCCACGAGACGTATTGCACCAGGTAAAATTCGCCCGGCGGCGCGAGCCGGCGCACCACGGGCGCGGGCGTCCGCCACCAGCGCCAGCCGGCAAGGGCGCCGGCCAGCAGCGCCGCGACCGCAATCGAGACCGTGAGATGAAGGAAAAACCTTTTCATATCCTCAGCCCGAGGATGGGAGCACCGCGCGGCCGCTACAAGGAAATTCCCGCGGACACACGCAGCGCCGTAGCCCACAGGTCAAGCGGACGGAAACGCGTCGGCCGGCACTTTCTGATGCGCGCCGTCCGCCTTCACGACGGCGCAGCAGGACGATTCCCAAACGGGGGTCGGCGAGGAAAGCCAGGGTCGGGGCTGGCTTTCTTGCTCCGAAAGCAGACGGGCTTCCGCGCTGATCACGGCGAGATAGCTGAGGTCGTTGGGCTCGGCTTCGCGCAGGCGGGCGCCATGCTCGCGGTAGATCGCGTTCGCGACGGGAAGCACCCAGGACCGGAGGTCTGCCGGGTCCAGCGCCGCCCAGTCGTCGGGGACTTGGAAGTAATAGGAATACTTCCGCTCTCCTGACTGCACATGGGCTTCCAAATAGGGGTCAAAACGCATCAGGGTGATGCCAAGGCTTGCTTCGACGATGTGGTTCACGCGACGATCCTGACCGGGCGCGCCGCGGGAACACAAGCGCAAAACGCGCGGTCACTTCGCTCACGCCGTCACGCCGCGATACGAGGCGTCGAGCAGCTCGACGATGTATTTCACGCGGACGTCGCGGCCCTTCTTGCGGAGCTCGTTTTGGAGCTGGAGCGCGCAGCCGGGATTGCCGGTGCAGATGATCTCGGCGTTGGTGGCGAGGGCGTTCGTGACCTTGCGCGCGCCGAGCGAGGAGGCCATCTCGGGCTGGGTGAGATTATACACGCCGGCGGAACCGCAGCAGAGGGAGCTTTCGGCCATCTCGACGAGCTTGAGCTGCGGGATCGCGTTCAAGACGGTGCGCGGCGCGGCGGTGATGCGCTGGGCGTGCGCGAGGTGGCAGGGCTCCTGGTAGGTGACCGTGACGGGGAGCGGCTTGAGGTCGGCGCGGTTCAGCTCGATGCCGGCGAGGAACTCGTGCACGTCCTTGATCTTCTTGGCGAAGGCCTCGCCGCGGCCGGCCCACGCGGCGTCGCCGTGGAGCAGGTGGCCGTATTCCTTGAGCGTGGAGCCGCAGCCGGCGGCGTTGACGACGATGGCGTCGAACTTGGCGAGGTCGGCGGCCTCGAACGCTCGGACGTTGGTGCGGGCCAGATCGCGGCCGCCGTCGAGGTCGCCGCCATGGGTGTGGAGCGCGCCGCAGCAGCCCTGGCCGGCGGGCAGGTGGACCTCGCAGCCGTTCTTTTGCAGCACGCGGATGGTGGCGTCGTGCACCTCGGCGAAGGCGGTGCTCATGATGCAGCCGGAAAGCAGCGCGACGGTGTGCTTCTTCGGCCCCTCGGAGGGGAACACCTGGCCCTTCGGCACGGTGAACTTCGGCGAGAAGCTCGGCGTCATCGCCTCGGCCTCCTCCATGCCGACGACGCGGGCGAGGCGCAGCTTGCGCACCAGGGCTTGGCCGCCGACGCGCTGGTAGAGGCGCATCATTCCCGAGAAGGCGCGGAAGGTGCCCATGCTCTTGAACAGGCGGCCGAACACGGCGGCGCGCATCAGGCGCACCCAGCCCTTCTGCCGCTCGATCGGGCCGGTGCCGGCGCCGGCCTCTTCCTTGGCGCGCTGGATCTGCGCGCGGCTGGCCTCGACGATGGCGCCGTATTGCACGCCAGAGGGGCACACGGCCTCGCAGGCGCGGCAGTTGAGGCACTCGCTCATCTGGTGCTGGAAGGTCGGGGAGGACATCGACATCTGGCCGTCGCTCACCGCCTTCATGAGGTAGATGCGGCCGCGCGGCGACGACATTTCCAGGCCAGTCTCGCGGTAGGTGGGGCACGTCGAGAGGCAGAGGCCGCAGTGGACGCAGGTGTTGATGAGCGCGGGCTCCGGCTGGTCGCGGCCGGAGAAATTCACGAACGGTCCGCGCGCCTCGGGCATCGAGGGCTGGGTGTGGTCGAGCGCGTGGGGGGAAGGGGCGACGGCGGACATGGGATCAATCAAATGTGAACAACCGCGCGGGGCGCGCGGCCGCCAGGTAAACGACAGGAGAAAGCGGGCGCGGGCCGGGATTATTCACGGCAACTCACACGAGGAAGCGGCCGGGGTTGAGGACGTTGGCGGGATCGAACTCGCGCTTGAGGCGGCGCATCACGTCGAGGCCGCCGGGCATGCGGCCCCAAGGGCTGGGCGCGGCCTCGGGCGAACCGGCGCCGAGCGAGACCAGGGAGGCGGCCGGCATCGTTTCCGCGAGGGACTTCCACGCGCGGCCGAGGGTGGCCGGCTCGCCGCGGAGGCGGAAGTATCCAACGCCGTTCAAAGCGCGCGCGCTGAACGTGACGGTCGCGCCATTCGCCTTGGCAACGGCGAGCACATTCCCGACGGTGGCAACCATCTCGGAGGGGAGGCAGGCGGCGCGGAAGACGAGCTCGTCCGGCGCGAGGTCGGCGGCCTGCGGGAGGTCGTTGATGCGCGCCCAGAGCGCCGCGTGTTCTTCGCCTTCGAGGATCTGCGAGTCGCGCGCGCCGGTTTGCGTGGCAATCTTGGGCACGTCGCGCTTGTGGCGCTCCACGGCCTGCGGCAAGCCGTCCGTGAGCAGGCAGAGGCCGAAGCCCTCGCCACCCTCGGCGGAGATCAGCTCGCAGGCGGCCGGCACGAGCTTGGAGGCATGCAGCGCGTCCAGCATCGCGAGGATGCCAGGCAGGGCGTCGAAGTGGCAGGCAATCGTGGCCGCGGCGCGGGGGGTGGGCAGCAGCTTGAAGTTCGCCGAAACGATCACGCCGAGCGAGCCGAGGCCGCCGAGGTGGAGCTTCATCATGTCGTAGCCCGACACGTTCTTCACCGTCATGCCGCCGGCCTTGGCGATGCTCCCGCCAGCCTCCACGACGGTGACGCCGAGGAAGAGGTCGCGGAAAGTCCCGTAGCCAAGCCGGCGCGGGCCATCGGCCGCGGTGGCGAGCGCGCCACCGACGGTGGAGCGGCCGGGCAACGCGACGTCCACGGGGAACATCTGGCCGTTCGGCACGATCGCGGCGGCGAACTTGGCCATCGTCGCGCCCGCGCCGACGGAGATCGTCATGTCCTCGGGCGTGTAGTCGAGGACGCGGTTCAGGCGCGTGGTGCGCAAGGCGAGCACCGGCCGGCCGGCGGGCGAGAGCGGGCCGCCCATGCGCTGGCGAGTTCCTCCGCCCCACGGGACGACCACCGCGCCGGCCGCGGCGGCGAGGCGGAGGACGTCGGCCGTTTCCTCCGTGGTGCCGGGTGAGACGACCGCGTCCGGGCGCGTGCCTCGGAAAGAAAGATCGCCGTCGCCGGCCACGCAATGCTCGGCCCCCAAGGCGGCGGAAAGGGAAGAGATGAGGGCGTCAGACATGGGCGGGAAAACTCGAAGAAGCGGAGACAGAAAAACTCGAAGTTCGAAACTCGAAACTCGAAACAAGGCCCGAAGGGAAGAAGGCCCGAAAGCAGCAGGCTGCGCGCATCGGGGAGCTTTCGGCGCTTTTCATTTTCGGCGCTTGTTTCGAGCTTCGAACTTCGAGCTTTCGCCCGCTACACCCACAGCTTGTCGCCGTGCTTGGCCATCAACGCGGGCAGGCCGGCGCCCGCCTCGGCAACGCGGCGGCGCTCGGAGGCGAGGTCGTTCGCCTCGAACTTGCGCGGGAACATCTTGCCGGGGTTGAAGAGGTCGTCGGGATCGAGCGCGCGATGCACGGCGGCCATCGCGGCGAGGTCGGCCTCGGTGAAGAGCTGCGACATGAACTCCTGCTTCTCGATGCCGATGCCGTGCTCGCCGGAAATCACGCCGCCGTATTCGAGCGACAGGCGCATCACCTCCTCCACGGCGCGGTGGGCGCGCTCGCTCTGGTCGGCATTCGTCCGGTCGAAGAGGACGATGGGATGGAGGTTGCCGTCGCCGGCGTGGAACACGTTGACGATGGAGAGGCCAGTCTCCTTGGCGATGCGCTTCACGTCGCGCATGATGGCCGGGAGCTTGGTGCGCGGCACCACGGTGTCCACGAGATGGTAGGTCGGGGCGAGACGGCCCATCGCGCCGAAGGCGTTCTTGCGCGCGGCCCACACCTTCACCTGTTCTTCGGGGGTCTTGGCGGGGCGCACCTCGATGGCGCCCTTTTCCTTCGCGATGGCGATGATCTCGGCGAGCAAGTCATCCAGGCCATCCTCGACGCCATCCACCTCGATGATGAGCGCGGCGTCGGCCTCGGGCGGGATGCCCATCTTGTAGGCGTCGTTGACGGCCTTGAGCGCGCCGCCGTCCATCACCTCGAGCGCGGCCGGCAGGAAGCCGCCGGCGATCACCTGGCTCACGGTCTCGGCGGCCGGCAGGATGTCGGTGAAGAGCGCCATCACCACGCGCGTGGCCTCGGGCAGCGGCAGGATCTTGATCCAGCACTCGGTCATCACGCAGAAGGTTCCTTCGGAGCCGACGGTGATGCCGGTGAGGTCGTAGCCGGGAAGCTCGGGCGTGCCGTCGTTGGTCCAGAAAATGGAGCCGTCCGCGAGCACCATCTGCACGCCGAGGACGTGCGAGCCGGTGATGCCATATTTGATGCAGTGCGGGCCGCCGGAGTTGTTGGCGATGTTGCCGCCGACGGTGCAGGCCTTCTGCGAGGAGGGATCGGCGGCGAAATGGTAGCCCTGCGCCTTGAGGATGGCGGTGAGCTCGAAGTTGATAATGCCCGGCTGGACGCGCGCGCGGTTGTTGCGCCGGTCAATCTCCAGCACCTTTTCCATCCGCGAAGTGACGAGCACGATGCCGCCGCGCACCGGCGTGGCGCCGCCGGAGAGACCCGTGCCCGCGCCGCGGGCGAGGAGCGGGATGCCGTGCTTCGCCGCGAGCTTCACCACGGCCACGATCTGCTCGGTGGTGGTGGGGAGCACGACCACGTCCGGCGCGTGCGTATCCATCACGCAGCCGTCGGCGTTGTAGGTCATGAGCGCGTCGGGATCGACGACCACGCCGCGCTCGCCGACGAGGGCGCGCAATTCGGAGACAAGGGCAGAGGCGTTCATACGAAAAACTTGGCCGCGGCCGGGACGAGGGACCGGCAAATGGGGGAAAGCGGCGAATCCATCGTTCCGTGATTTGGAACCAGAAATTCGCGATGCGGAAGATGCGGCGCGGACGCCTCCCGTCAATCTCCCCCACCCAACGGCAGGACAACACCGCCCCTCGATGCTGCGACCAAAACCTTCTTCCGCCGCAATTCGGCACTTCCTGGCATCGGCTGGCCCTGCCGCCCAAATGGAATGGAACTTTGTCTCCGCGCCCCATGCCCTCCTTTCCATACGAGGACTCCCACCCTCATGCTTGGCTTCCATCATGCCATCATCCGCCTCCCGCCTCCCGCCGCTGGATCGCTGTCCGTCGTCCCCGCGCCCCCGCTGCTCTTACTCGATTCACCGCGCCGCCACCAAACTCCCCTGCCGTCATTGGTCGTCCTCCTTGTAGG
>CALMOL010000407.1:0-10194 GCA_937871685.1 uncultured Verrucomicrobiota bacterium | reverse complement strand
CTCGCCGCACCCACCGACTTCATTCCCCCAAGCGACGCCGCCGTTGGCACCTTCCTCGCACCCTCTCCAAGATGTCGCTGCTGGCGATGGAGACACGCGCTTCCCACCACACCGACTTCGAGGCTCCGCAAGCCGGCCACGCCACCTACTGCGCTCTCCGCTGGATCGGCAAAATCGCCCGCCCCAGCCCCTAGAGCCCCATCACTTCCTACCTCGTGATCTGAGGACGCGGCACTTCCATCCAAACCAGCGAAGTCCATCCCGTTTTCCCCATCCCAAGCAAGCCACCACAACTCTCGGCCGTGCCCAATCTCCCCACCATGCTTTCTCTTTGTTTCCTTCGTTCCCTGCCGGCGGCGTTTGCCGCGTCTCGGCGTCGCCTTGGCTGGATGCTTAGCGCGGCGTTTCTGCTCGGCGGGCTGGCCACTTCGCCGCGGGACGCCGCCGCCCAAGCGCTGCAGGAACTGTCCGTGGACGCCTCGGCGAACCCAGCCGCGCCGGGTCAATCCGTCAATTACACCTTCACCGTCGCCAACCGCGGCAGCACCACCCTGAGCGGGGCGACCCTTTCCATCGTGGTGCCGCCTTACATGAGCTTCTTCGACGGCTCGTTCATCTACGGACCTGGCAACACCTACACCTTCGCCGCGCTGCCCAGCCTGGCCGCCGGGACCGCGCTGACCCGCACCCTCGCCATCCAGGTCTATAGCTCCAGCAACGGTGCGCCGCCCGACGGGATGCCCCTCAACCTGCAAGCGCTCTTGCGCGGCAGCACCGGCCTGACGCTCGCTTCCGCCTCGCGGGAAATCATCGCGGAATCGGCCGCCTCATTGAGCCTCGGCTTGGACGTGGAGGCGCCGCAGAACCTTCTCGCTCCCGGCGCGGTCGCTACCTGCGCGGTGCGCTTCGGCAACCGGGATTCCGCTCCTTCCGGAACGACGAGCCTAGACTTTATCCTGCCCGCCGGCACGAGCTTCATTTCCGCGACGGATGGTGGCGCGCTCCAGCCGGACGGAGTTACTGTGCGGTGGAATCTCGGCGCCCTGGCCGCCAGCCAAGGAGGCACTCGCCAGGCGCAGGTCCGCGTCGCCTCCACGGCGGTGGCCGGCAGCTTGTTCGCGGTCCAGGCCTCGATTTCGGATTCGAGTCGGCCAAACAGCACGGGCAAGGCTGGTGCCTCGGTCACCGGCATCGTGCGCACGGACGCCCCGGCGGGCTTGGCCGTGGACGCGTCCTCGGACCCGGTCGCGCCAAACCAATACGTAAATTACACTTTCACCGTCTCCAACCGCGGCAGCACCACCCTGACCGGGGCCACCCTTTCCATCGTGGTGCCCCCCTCCATGAGCTTCTTTGACGGCTCCTTCATCTACGACGGCGGCAGCAATTACAACTTCGCCGCCCTGCCCAGCCTGGCCGCCGGCACCTCGTTGACGCGCACGCTCACCATCCAGGTTTACAGCTCCAGCAGCGCGCCGCCCAATGGCTCGGTCCTCCGCCTTCAGGCGTTGATCCGCGGCGGCGCGGGCCAGACTTTGGCGAGTGTGGGCCGCAGCGTCACCGCCAGCTCGTCGGCCGCCTGGAGCGTGGCGGTGGTCAGCAATGAGGCCACGAACCTCTTCTCGCCCGGCGCGGCTTTCGATTACACCGTCCTGTTTGG
Organism: uncultured Verrucomicrobiota bacterium; assembly: GCA_937871685.1. GTDB lineage: Bacteria > Verrucomicrobiota > Verrucomicrobiia > Chthoniobacterales > SZAS-18 > SZAS-18. Next base: position 8,534 of record CALMOL010000407.1, on the reverse strand, counting down.
AAACACGGCGACTATCGCCTCGGGAGCGGCCTCAGTGCTGAGGCTCCCGCTGCCGGACGGCACGACGTTCGTCTCGTCACCGGATGGTGGGTTGCTGGGCAGCGACAACGTTGTGCAATGGAACTTGGGCGCCTTGCCGGCCGGGTTCGTCAACATCCGGCGGTTTCGCGTCGCCATCGCTTCCGACCAGACGGCGGGCAACCTCGTGCAGGCGCGGGCGGAAGTCAGCGACAGCGCCCGCGCCTCCAGTAGTGGAAGCGCCCGGGGCTCCGCGTCCGGCAACGTTCGCGCGGACACGCCGCTGACCCTGGCGGTGACCGCCTCGCTGGACCCGGTGGCTCCCGGGCAGACCGTGAACTACGGCTTCACGATCACCAACCGCGGCACCACCACGCAGGACGGGGTCAGGCTGCTGCTGGTGGTGCCCAACTACATGAGCTTTTTCGACGGCTCTTTTATCTACAGCGCAGGAAACACCTACGCGTTTCCGACCACATCCGTGCCGAGCCTACCGCCGGGAGGCTCCGTGACGCTCAATCGCGCCATTCAGGTCGATAGCTTCAGCGCGGGCTCGCCGCCCAACGGCGCAGTCCTTCGCCTGGAGGCCTTTGTGCGAGACGGCTCCGGCGTAACGGCGGCTCGCTCCACCCGGACGGTGGCCATCGGCACTTACGCCGCCACGCCGACGCCCGGGCCGACGCCTGCCCCCACTCCGACGCCGACTCCCACGCCACCGCCCGGCTCCACTCCGACGCCGACTCCGACGCCAACCTCGACGGCCACTCCCACTCCCACTCCGACCCCCACCCCGACTCCGAGCGCGCGTCTCATCAACATTGCCACCCGGTCTCGCGTGGAAACCGGCGACAACGTGATGATCGCCGGCTTCGTGATCCAGGGCACCGGCAGCAAGCCAGTGCTGGTGCGCGCTCTCGGTCCCTCGCTGGCCGCCGCCGGCGTGAGCGGCACCTTGGCGGACCCGACCCTACAGATCGTGAATTCTTCCGGCACCACGGTCGCCGCGAACGACAACTGGCGCACGTCTGCCGATGGCGGCGCCGCGGTGCAAGCCGCCGGCCGCGCGCCCGCGAGCGATGCCGAGGCGGCCCTCGCGCTTTCCCTGCCCGCCGGGGCTTACACCGCCATCGTGCGCGGCGTGAACAACGGCCAGGGCGTGTCGCTCGTGGAGGTGTATGACCAGGCGCCGGACGCCGCCAACGCCAAGCTCATCAACGTGGCCACGCGCGCCCGCGTGCAGACCGGCGAGAACGTCCTGATTGGCGGCCTCGTGGTCCTGGGAACTGCCCCCAAGCGCGTGCTCTTCCGCGCCATCGGCCCCTCGCTCACCGCGGCCGGCGTGGCGGGCGCAATTTCCGATCCCACGCTGGAAATCGTCAACTCCCAGGGCGCGCGCGTGGCCTTCAGCGACAATTGGTCCAGCGATTCGGGCAACACCGCCGCGGAGGTCCGCGCCGCGGGGCTGGCGCCGACGAGCCCGCTGGAGTCCGCCGTGGTCGTGACGCTGCCGCCCGGTGGCTACACCGCCATCGTGCGGGGGGTCGGCGACGCTTCCGGCGTAGCACTCATCGAGGCCTACGAACTGCCCTGAGCTCCACTCGGCGAGCGCCCTGGCCCGCCCTGATGGGTTTCTGAACCGCGCATGGCCAGCCGAACTGGCCTTTCCTGAAGGCCGCCGCGGCATTCTTCCCCGCCATGAGCACCGCAACTGTTGATGAACAGGCCCGCCATTGACCGTCTTCGAAATCCAATCCGCCTCGCAGGCTCCCGAGGAGATGCTCGAGAAGGCGCGTGCCTCCCTTCGCCACGGCGTTTAATCCGCGTGGGCGCTGTTCCCGACTTTGCAGACCGCCGCCAACCTGCGGTCCGGCCTGACGTTCCCGGAAACGCACCGCGGAGGCACCGTCACCGACCCAGCCACCGGCGCGGAGTTGAACCTCGACGCGGTCTTCGGCTGAAGGTGCCGCCGGGCCGCCTTACCCGCCCTTGCGCCCCCGGCGTTTGCCCACGGGAGGCGGAAGCGGGCCGCGCCATCCGAGCGCCTGGGAGATCCGCGCGGCCGCGCGACAGACCTTGTCGGCGAACTGCGGCACGCGGTCCGGCGTCACGCGGCTGGCGGGGCCCGAGATGCTCAGGCCGGCCACGGCGGCACCCTCGGAATTGCGCACCGGCGCGGCTACGCAGCGCACGCCCTCCTCGAACTCGGCGTTATCCACCGCCCACCCGCGCTCGCGGATCGCCTCCAACTCGCGCTCGAAAGCCGCCGCACCCGTGATGGTGCGCGGGGTGAAGCCGCGGAAATCCATCTGCGCCATCAGCGCGCGCGCCTGCTCCGGCGGGCGGAAGGCCAGCAGCGCCTTGCCCGCGCCGGAGGCGTGAACGGGCGAGCGATTACCCACCGTGGCCGACATCCGCACGAGGCGTTCCGGCACCACTTGCTCGGCATAAACCACCTCCGCGCGGTCGAGCGTCATGAGATTCACCGTCTCGCCAGTCTGCTCCATCAGGGCCCGCATCGCCGGCCGCGCCACGGACACGAGCGGGTTCGGCCCGATGCGCGTGGCGAGGTCCACTACCTTGTAGCCGAGCGCGTAGGCCCGCGTTTCCGGATCCTGCCGCGCGTAGCCGCGCGCGGTGAGCGCCGACAAGAGTCGATGCGTGGTGCCGCGCGGTAGCTTTACCCGCTCGCTCAGCACGCCCAGCGGCACGCCGGCCCCGGCCTCGAGCAGCGCTTCGAAAAGGTCCAGCGTGCGATCCACCGATTGCACCGCCGCGGCGGGTGGCGCGGCGGGCTTGGGCTCAGGCGCAGCGGACATGGAGAAGTTTCCGCCCCGTGGAACCGCGGGTTCGGAAGGCGGAATGATGCTACCCGCTGGCCCCGCGTCAACTTCATGCAGGGCGCTTCGCGTCAGGGCACGATCACGCGCAGCCGCCCGGCCGGCACGTGAAATTCCACCGGGGCCACGCCGGCCGGCTCGCCGTCCAACTCAAAGGGCAGCCGGCGCTCCTCCTCGGCGGCCTCCACGGTGACGGCCGAGGCTTGGAAAATCTCCACGTCAGTGAAGGTGTGGTGCTCGCCCATCAGCACGCCGCGAAAGTAACGCAGCAGGTCGAAGTGGCTCAGGCGCTTGAACACCGCTACGTCCAGCCGGCCGTCGTCCGGTCGCGCGTCGGGAAACATCCGCAGCGTGCCGCCATAGAAGCGTCCGTTTCCCACCAGGGCGAAGCGGCCCTCCACCGCGCGACCGCAGGCCGAGCGCACGCGCACGCCGGCCAGGCGACGCTCGGCGGCCAGCACCTGCGAGGCAGCGAGCAGGTAGGCCAGCGGGCCCAGGGCGCGCTTGTCCTCGGCCTCCACGCCCTCGACGGCCTGCGCGTCAAAGCCCACGCCGGCGAGCTGGAGGAAGCGCCGACCGTTGGCCATGGGCAAGTCCACCTCGCGCGTGCGGCCTGCCTCGACGAGCGCCCAGCACGCCGCAAGGTCGCGCGCCGGCAATCCCAACTCGGAAGCGAACACATTCACCGTGCCCAGCGGCAGGACGCCGAGGGTGGTGGGGAGAAGTCGAACGCCAGACGGAAAAGATGAAGGGTCGAAAATGACAGCGGACGAAGGCGGAGGCACCGCCTGACCCGCGAAGGAAGAAGCGGCATCCGCCAATCCGTTGGCAACTTCGTTGAGCGTGCCGTCGCCGCCCGCGGCCACGACGAGGGGATGACCGGCGACGGCCAGTTCGTGCGCGATCCGGCGGGCGTCGCCTGACCCACGCGTCAGATGAAGATGGGTTCCGCCGGACGCGAGGGTCGCGAGACGCGACTCCAGGCGGCCCGCGCGCGCGCCGCGGGCCGCCGGATTGAGAATGATGGGGATGATCGACAAGAGAATCTTGAATCGCCGGGCGCGCCGGGCCGCCAACGATTCCCTGCGTCAGCCGGTCGGCAATTCCTCGTTTGCCGCTATCCTGCCGCCGTGAACACCCCAGCGCGCCGCGGCCTCGTCGCCGCCCTCGGCCTCGCCGCCGCGGGCGGGCTGGCGCTGCTCGGCGCGAACCTCTACGTCCAGTCGGATGCGGTGCAGGGACGGATCGCGCAGCGTCTCTCGCAGGCGCTCGGCACGCCCGTGGAGATCACGCGCGTGGTGCTCACGCCGCTCGGTGGCCTCCATGCGGACGGCATCCGCGCCGTCACTCCCGACGGCCGCGAAATTTTGCGCGCTGGTTCCTTCCGCGCCTCGCTGGGCATAGGCGCGCTGCTCCAGGGCCGGGTGGTCGTGCGCCGCATCGTGCTTGAGGGCCCCGTGCTGACGCTTCCGCAGGATGCCGAGGGCCGCTGGGCTTGGCAGAAGCGCCCCGCGGCGCCATCGCGCGGCGGAGAGCAATCCTCCCCGTCCGAGCCCGCCGCGCCAGCTGGCACGCTGGCCGTGCCCGAGTCAGCCACGGCTTCTCCGCCGCCCTCCGCCGGGATGGAGCTGCCCGAGATCCGCGCGCCGCGCGCGCCGGCCCCGTCCATCGTGCAGTTTACCGAGGGACTGGAGGAGTTCCGGCTGGAGGAGGCGGAAATTCGCCTGCTCGACGCAACCGGCCGAGAGGCTGTGGTCCTTGAAGGCGTGAGCTTCACTGCGCGCCCGCTGCCGCGCGGCACGCCGGGCGAGCTGACCGGGCAGCTTCGGATCGCACGCATGACCTTCGACGGCGGTCGCTGGCGCTTCCACGACTTCCTTTCCACGGTGCGGTGGGGCGACGGCGAGCTGGCCCTGCCGGACGCCACCGCCGAAATCGCCGGCGGCCGGGTCGAGGCCGACTTCCGCGCGCGTCCGGCGGATCCCGGCACGCCGTATCGACTCAAAGTTCGCGTGGCCGACGTGTCCGTTTCCCAGCTTCTCGCTGACCAAGGCGCAGACGCCTCCGCCGCCGACGGTCGCATCGAAGCCGACGCGCAGCTCACGGGCCGCGCGTCCGACCCGCGCTCCCGCCAGGGCGGTGGCACGGTGAAGCTGCGCGACGCCCGCTTCCGCCGGTCAGGTTTAATGAAGGCGCTGGGCGAGGTCACGCGGCTAGAGGAACTGCGCCACCCCGAGTTCCGCGAGGCGCAGGCGGAATTCACGGTGGAGGGTGATCGCCTGCGGATTTCGCCACTGCTGGTGCGCTCGGTAAACCTCACCCTGCGCGCCGAGCTGGCCGTGCAGCTCCCCGGTGGAGAGTTGGACGGCGACGCGCGCCTCATCCTTGCGCCGCCCGTGGCCCGCCGGCTCCCGGCGATGCTCCTGGGCGAGTTCAAGGACAACCCGGATGGATCCGGCGAGCGCTGGCTGGATTTCAAGATCGGCGGCACCGTCGCGCAGCCGGAATACGACCTTCTGCGCAAGATTCTTTCCGAGCCGGTGCAATCGCTGCTCGGCCGCGTCTTCGGACGGAAGGCGAAGAAGCTAGCCCCCGAGCCGCCGGCCCCGACGCCGTTATCGCCGATGCCTTCGCCGGCCGCGCCCCCTTCGCCCTCGCCGGTGCCGTCACCCTCTTGAGGCCAGGCCAGCTCGATGGCAGGCGTCGGATGTGGCCAGGGCGGCAAGGGTGACCGCCGGCTGTCGCGAAATTTGCTTGTCCGCCAAAGCGCGCCCAGCGCAGCATGGCGCCATCATGAAACGTTTCCTCCTCCTCACTGCCCTCATATTCCTCCCCGCCCTACGCGCCGCGGCCCAATCGCCCGCCGTGCTGCCCGATCCCGGAAATCTGCGCGCTTACGCCAGCAATTCCGGGAAGGTATTTTTCTTCGAGGTCGTCGGTTCCACGCGGGGCGCGGTCTTCGGCACTGGCACCTACACCCCCGATTCCTCGCTGGCCACGGTCGCCGTGCATGCTGGCGTGCTGCGTCCCTACGAGCGCGGCGTGGTCGCCGTGGAGATCACCGGCGGCCAGAAGGCGTATGTCGGCACCGCCCGAAACGGCGTCACGAGTCGGCCCTACGGCTTCAACCTTAACTCTTACCGCGTCGGCCGCGGTCCCGCCCAGGCGCGCCCGTCCGTCGAGGAGGGACAGGCCCCGCCGAACCTCGCGGCCTTCAAGGCCGACGCCGGCGAGCTGTCCTTCACGATCAAGGGCGACAAGGACGCCGGCGACGTGTGGGGCACCGACACCTACACAGCCGATTCCTCCCTCGCCGCCGCGGCGGTCCACGCGGGCGTCATCGCGCACGGCTCCACCATGAAGGTGAAGGTGCGCATGGTGCCCGGGAAACCCTCGTTCACCGGCTCCACCCGCAACGGCGTCACCTCCCAAAACTACGGCCCGTGGGACGTGGCGTTTGAGTTTGTGAAGTAAATCCTGGCAACCGCCGGGCGCGGGGGGTGCCATGTGCCGTCCGCGCCCGGCCTCAGCCGGGCAGCACCTTGGCCGCCATGTCCTTGAGGGACTGGCGGATCACACCGAGCGCGCCCGAGTCGCCCTTGAGCAGCGCACCGCCGAAGGCCGCCGCCTGCTCCAGGGTGATGTGCGGCGGCAGGATCGGCACATCGGGATCGACCAATGCCTCCAACACCACCGGCCGGTCGGCGAGCAATGCCTCGTCCCAGGCCGTCGCCACCTTGTCGGGATGGTCCACGCGCAGCCCCACGAGGCCGAGCATCTCGGCGTAGCGCGCGTAGGGAAAGTCGGGCACCGCTTGCGAGGCATCGAACTTCGGGTCGCCCTCGGTGACGCGTTGCTCCCAGGTGACCATATTCAAGTCGCGGTTGTTGAGCACGAGGACAACGAGGCGGGGGTCAGCCCATTCGCGCCAATATTTCGCCACCGTAATGAGGTCGGAATTGCCAAGCATCTGCATCGCGCCGTCGCCCACCAGCGCGATCGCCGGGCGGGCGGGAAAGCAGAATTTGGCCGCCACCGCATAAGGCATCGCGCAGCCCATGGTTGCCAGCGTCCCGGAAAGCGAGGCCATCATGCCGCGGCGGATTCTCAAGTCGCGCGCGAACCAGCCCGCCACCGAGCCGGAGTCGCACGCAATGATGCACCGATCCGGCAAGCGCGGCGAAAGCTCCCAAACCACGCGCTGCGGATTGAGCGGCTTGGCGTCCATCATGGCGCGCGCTTCCAGCGTCTTCCACCAGCCGCGGATGGATTCCTCGATCTCGCCCCGCCACGCGCGGTCTTCCTTGCGCTGGAGGAAGGGGCGCAGCGCGCGCAGCGTCTCGGCCGCGTCGCCCACGAGCGGCACCTCCATGGGGTGCCGCAGCGCGAGCACGCGACCGTCGAGGTCGATCTGGACGCCGCGCACGCCGCGGTCCTCCTTTGGCAGGAACTCGGAATACGGGAAGTTCGAGCCGACCATGAGCAGCGTGTCGCACTCGCGCATCATCTTGTCGCTCGGCTCGGTCCCGAGCAGGCCGATAGACCCGGTGACGCCCGGCAGGTCATCCGGCAGCGCCGCCTTGCCGAGCATCGCCTTGGCGATTCCCGCGCCGAGCAGCTCGGCAACTTCCTGCACTTCTGCGCTCGCTCCCATCGCGCCCGCGCCGATGAGCATGGCGACCTTCTTCCCCTCGTTCAGCACCGCCGCGGCGCGCCGCAGGTCGGCTTCCGTCGGGATCACGCGCGGCGACGTGTAGCCGGCGCTGGAATGGATCGTGCCGTGCGCGTGCGGCGGCACCTCGACCATCTTTTCCTCCTGCAGGTCATTCGGCAGGATCACGCACGTCGGCGAGCGCGAGGCGCGCGCCACGCGCACCGCGCGGTCGATGAGGTGACGCACCTGCGCCGGGTCCGTCGCCAGCGCCACGAACTCCGAGGCCACGTCCTTGAAGAGCGACACGAGATCCACCTCCTGCTGATACATCCCGCCGAGGCACGCGCGCGCCTGCTGGCCGATGAGCGCCACCACCGGCTGGCGATCCAGCTTCGCGTCATAAAGCCCGTTGAGCAGATGGATCGCGCCCGGCCCGGAGGTGGCCACGCACACGCCCGGCTCGCCGGTGAACTTGGCATGCGCGCACGCCATGAACGCGGCCGATTCCTCGTGCCGCACCTGCACGAAGCGCACGCGCGGCTCGCCGGCCTTCTCCGCGCGGCGCAGCGCGCCCATCACCCCGTTGATGCCGTCGCCGGGGTAGCCGTAGAGCCGCGAGACGCCCCACTCAGCCAATCGGGCGACGATGAAATCGGAAACGGTGCGGCTCATGCGGAAGTATCGCGCCGCGCCGAGGCCCCGCGCGTGGCGGCGGGCGCGCCATCGCTCCCCGCTTCCCGGCGAATCAGTGGCAAGGTCGGAGCGAATTTCGTTCCCGATCCCGCCGGCGTGGTGCTTGGTGCCTCATGCCCTCGGCTTCCGCTGCGCCCACCTTCCGCGAGGCCCTGCGGTTCTGGCTGTGGCGGGGGTGCGTCTCGTTCGGCGGGCCGGCGGGGCAGATCTCCCTGATGCACCGGGAGGTGGTGGAGCGACGCGGGTGGATCGACGAGGATCGCTTTCTGCACGGCCTGAACTTCTGCATGCTCCTGCCGGGGCCAGAGGCGCAGCAGCTCGCCACCTACCTC
>CALMOL010000406.1 GCA_937871685.1 uncultured Verrucomicrobiota bacterium | reverse complement strand
GTGTCGCGCTGACGCTTGCCACCGCCCTCCAAAGCCTGCGGCCGACCTCTCGCAAGCGGCTTCGATCTGATGCGACCACCTGAATCGAAAACGCTTCAAGGGTGCGCGACCAAGGATCTCGGCGAACGCCTCCGTGTCGCGGAGCGACGCCTGCCGGCAGCCGGGAGTTTCCAACCCCCGGACCCCGCCCCCACGCAGGCTGCGCCGAGGAGCGACGCTTGCCGAAGACGTGGGCGCGAGGACGAGCCAAGGCTGCCGCAAGCGTCGCACTCCGACGCGCCGAGACCCTTCTCCGCACGCACTCAGGGGGCCATACCCCAGTGAACGCGCCAGCCAGCGCGATCGCGGACACCAACAACCAGGATCCTTTCAGTGGCTCAGCGGCCGCGCCGTTCGCTTAGGAGCGGTGGCGCAAAAAAAGCCGCTTCTCGCCAAAGCGAGAAAGCGGCTTGTCGAAAAGTCGGCGAGAAAGTTAGGCCTTTGTGCGCAGGCCGGCCACGGTTAGCACAACGCCGCCCGCGGTGACGATCCAGCCAACAATTGGTGGAATCGGAATGCTGCGCGTCTTGTCCGCTTGAACCTGCACGGGCCCAGCATCCACCACGGTCTTTCGCTCGGTGAACGAGAAGCCCTGGTAAACGAGGAGGATGACGCCGATGATCGTCAGGACGACGCCGGCCAAGAGAGTTCCTTTCATGATCTGAGAATTTGTAAGGAAGGAGCGATTTAGAAAGGTGTTTCGGCTTGGCGTCGGGAGCGGCCAAGCAAGCCAACGGCCAGCGAGACGAGCGCAGTTCCGATAAAGAGCACGAACATCGCCTGCGGAATCCATGACATCGCGCCAGCGATGCCCGTGAAGCCAAAGGCGGCACACGTCATCGCCAGCGCGCTGGAGAACAGCATGGGCGACACCATGGGAACTCAGGCCGAGGGACGGCGGCCGGTCACGAGGGACACGACGAAGAGCACCAGGAACAGCACGAAAAGCACCTGGGCGATCCAGGCGGCCGTGCCGGCGGCACCGGTGAAGCCGAAAACAGCGGCAAGAATGGCAATGATCAAAAAGACAACGGCGTAGTGAAGCATGGGAGTGGGATGGCTAAAGGTTTCGAGTGCGGGGTGGACCGGCGAACGGGCGGGATGAGGGTCAGAGTTTGCCGATGGCATCGCGAAGGGATTCCTTCGTTTCGCCGGTGCGGCGCTGAAGGCGGCCGAGCAACTCGTCTTCCTTGCCCTCTTCGAAGGCGACATCGTCGTCGGTGAGCTGGGCATACTTTTGCTTGAGCTTGCCCTTCACCTCGTTCCAGGCGCCTTTGAATTCGAGTTTGGTCATGGGTTGCAGATGGAGATGGTTGTGGAGGTTTCGACCGCCACGGCGGCAGCCGTGTTTTCCTCCTAAGCAGGGGCGCTGCCAGCAGGTTGGGAAGGCTGTCCGCTTCTGTTGGCCGACGATCGCTCCGGCAACAATCGGGCATTTCGCCATGCGGATTGCGCGGCGCGCGCCCGGATGCCGGTGCAGATTGCATGGGCCTGCTTGCCGCGCCGTTACGAACGCGCATCATGCGTTCCCGATGTTGTCCCTTCTCACCCGCAGCCCACGCGCGAAGACGTTGCTCGTAGCGGTGGCGGGGATGATGTCGCTGGCGTCCATCGCGCTCTCCTGGGCCACATGGAAGAAGGTGGAGAATGGCGTGAATGTGCGTCGCCAAGGCCAAGATCTGCGCGCGGAGTGGGTGGGCCTCCTCAAGCTGATGATCGATGCCGAGACTGGCCAGCGCGGCTACGTCATCACCGGAAGGGAAAGTTTCCTGGAACCCTTCGAGCAAGCGCGCGCCTCGGTCACCAGCGCCTTTGTCCTTCTCGGCCAATTGGACTCTACCCCGGAGGCCAAGCGCGAACGCGAGGAGATCGAGGCCACCGTGCGTTCCAAGTTCGAGGAGATGCAGGAAACCCTCACGGTGCGCCGCCGCGAGGGCTTCGAGTCTGCCGCGCGCATCGTGGCCGACGAGCGCGGCAAAAAAGACATGGACCTGATTCGCGACCGCGTGGCCGCGGTAGTCGCACGGCTGGACCAAGTGCGCGGCGCGGAAAGGCGTGCGCTCGACCTCGACATCACGGGCGGCGCGTGGACTTCCATCGGCACCGGGCTCATCTCGCTGCTCGCCGGCCTCGTGGCGGTGGCATTGCTCACCGAGTCGGCCCGCGCCGCGCGGTCCGCCCAGCGGTTGGCCGAGGAAAAGGCCGCCGCCGAGGCTGCCGACCGCGAGAAGAGCGCATTCCTGGCCACCATGAGCCACGAGATTCGCACGCCGATGAACGCCATCCTCGGTTTCTCGGAAATCCTCGCCTCCGAGGTCAAGACCGAGCGCGAGCGCCGCTACGTCGAAAGCATCGTGACCGGCGGCCGCGCGCTGCTCCAGCTCATCAACGACATCCTCGACCTCTCCAAGATCGAGGCCGGCATGCTCGAGTTCACGCGCGAGCCGACCGATGTGCGCGAGGTCACGCAATTCATCGAGCGCCTCTTCACCCAGCAGGCGCAGGCCAAGGGCGTGGAGCTGCGCGTGGAGGTGGCGCCGGGCCTCCCCACCTCGCTGCTCATCGACGCCAAGCGGCTGCGGCAGATCCTCACCAATCTCGTCGGCAACGCCCTCAAGTTCACCTCCACCGGCCACGTTTTGCTGCGCGTCATCTCGCCGCCGCGCGGCTCGATGGCCTCGCGCGTCACGCTCGTCTTCGAGGTGGAGGACACCGGCCCCGGCATCTCCCCCGAGACCCAGGCCACGCTGTTCCGGCCCTTCGTGCAGGGGCAGGCCGGCGCGGAGTCCACGGAGCGTGGCACCGGCCTCGGCCTCGCCATCGTGAAGCGCCTCGTCGAGCTGATGCACGGCACCGTGGGCGTGAAGAGCGACGTGGGCCGCGGCTCCATCTTCCGCGTCGAGTTCCCCGAGGTGGAGGTGTCCGCGCGCCTGCCGCAGGCCATGGTGGAAACCGAGGCCGCGCCCGATTTCAACGTCCTCCGCGCGGCCACGATCCTCGTGGTGGACGACAACCTCGCCAACCGCGAGCTGATGAGCGGGTTCTTCGAGGGCTCGCACCACCGGCTCCTGCTCGCCACGCAGGGCAAGGAGGCGCTCGAGATCCTCCAGCGGGAGAAGACGGACCTCGTGCTCATGGACCTGCGCATGCCCGTGATGGATGGCCGGTCCGCGCTGCGCGTGCTGCGCCAGCAGCCGGGCAAGGAACTGCTCCCGGTCGTCGCCGTCACCGCTTCTTCCATGACGGGCGAGGACGCCGAGCTGCGCGCGATGTTCTCCGGCTACCTCCGCAAGCCGGTCACGCGCGCGGAACTTTTCCGCGAGCTGGCGTCCTTCATCCCGCGCGCCACGCCCAAGACCACCGCCCTTGCCCTTTCCTCCGCCTCCGACGACCCGCGCTGGGCCCCGCTGGCCGCCACGCTGGCCGGGTGGGAGCGCGAGCGCTGGCCCGCCCTGCGCGACGGCATGCGCGTGAACGAGGTGCGCGAGTTCGCCGGCGAGCTGGAGCGCCTCGCCACCGAGGCGGACTGCGAGCCCGCGCGCGCCTATGCCGCGCAGCTCGCCAGCGAGGCCGACGGCTTCGCCGTGGACGCGATGGAAAAGTCGCTTGGGGAATTTCCCGCCCTCGTTCGCCAAGTCACGCCGGTCGCGCCAGATTCCGCCGCCGCCGAAGCGTCCGCGGCTTCTCCGCCGGCCGATTCCTCCCCGCCAGCGTCCGCATGACTTCCCCCTCCCCCGCCCCGAGCGCCGCCCGCCGCGACGCCATCCTCATCATCGACGACCAGGAGGAAAACCTGCGCGTCGTCGGCACCGTGCTTTCCATCATGGGCTACGAGGTGGTGCCCGCCAAGAGCGGCGACCAAGCCTTCAAGCGCCTCGAAGCCGCCAAGCCCGATCTGATCCTGCTCGACCTTTTCATGCCCGATCAGGACGGCCTGGACGTTTGCCGCCGCCTCAAGGCCGATCCGCGCTGGGCCGACATCCCGATCATCTTCCTTTCCGCCGCCGACGACAAGAACATGATCGTCGGCGCGCTGGAGGCCGGTGGCGTGGACTACGTGACGAAGCCTTTCAACAAGGCCGAGCTCCTCTCGCGCGTGCGCACCCACCTGGCGCTCAAGGGCGCCCGCGACCAGCTTCAAAACGTGGCCGCCGACAAAGACGAGCTGATGGGCATCCTCACCCACGACCTGCGCAACCACCTTGCCGGCATGCGCCTCTCGGCCGGCCTCCTCTCGGAGCGTTCCGGGGAGATGCCCGCGCGCTGCAGCGCGCTCGTGGAAAACATCGTCCAGAGCACCGACCGGATGCTCGTCTTCCTCAAGGAATTCCTCGCCAACCAGGGCGCCGAGCAACTCATGCTCGCGCCCGCGCCGCTCGACCTCGCGGTGGCCGTGCGCGACGCTGCCGGCCGCCACCGCCCCGCCGCCGAGGCCAAGTCCATCCAGCTCGAATGCGCCGTGCCCGACGAGGCTGTGCCCGTGCTGGCCGACCGCGCCGCGCTCGAGCAGGTGCTCGACAACCTCGTCACCAACGCGCTCAAGTTCACCCCCGCCAGCGGCACCGTCACGCTCACGGCCGAGGCGCTGCCCGAGGGCGGCGGCCGCTGCGAGGTGCGCGACAGCGGGCCCGGCTTCTCCGAGGAAGACCGCGCCAAGATGTTCCAGCGCTACGGTCGCCTGAGCGCGCGCCCCACCGCCGGCGAGCCGAGCACTGGTCTGGGTCTCTCGATCGTGCAGCGCCTGGCGGGATCAATGAAAGGCCGAGTGCAGCTCCTGAGCGCCCCCGGCGAGGGCGCGCGTCTGGCCGTCCAGCTCCCCGCTGCGCCAGTGCCAGAGTCTGTGGCGGCGCTGGCGTGAAGGGTGAAAACTCGAAGTTCGAAACTCGAAACAAGGCCCGAAAGGAAGAAGCGCCTGAAAGCGGCAACGTGCGCGGCGGGAGAAGCTTTCGGCGCTTGCCGTCTTTTTCTGCGCTTGTTTCGAGTTTCGAACTCCGAGTTTCGAGTTCCCTGCTGTGGGACTTGCTTCAAGCTTCGAGTTTTCCCCTCCCATGGACATCCTCATTGTTGACGACGAGAAGATCATCCGCGACGCCGTCGGCCAGCTCGCGGAAGACGCCGGTCACTACGCGGAATACGCGGCCTCCGGCTCACGCGCCCTGGAGATGCTGCGCGAAGCAGCCTTCGACCTCGTGATCCTCGACCTCCGCATCGGCGCAGAGAGCGGCCTCGACGTGCTCGCGGAGATGCAGAAGCGCTTCCCGAACGTTCCCGTCGTCCTCTCCACCGCCGCCGGGAACATCGCCACCGCCGTGGAGGCGATGCGGCGCGGCGCGATGGACTTTCTCGAGAAGCCCTTCACCTCCGCGCAGCTCCAGCTTGTGCTGGCCCGCGCGCAGAAGAACCGCCGCCTCGTGCAGCGCGTCGAGGAGCTGAAGGGGCAGGTTTCCTCCCACGCGCCCGAGCCCACCTTCACTTCGGAGAACGCCCGGGTGCAAAAGGCCCTCGGCGTCTTGTTCCGCGCCGCGCCCACCACCGCGTCCATCCTCATCCTGGGCGAGAGCGGCGTGGGCAAGTCCATGATCGCCCGCGCCGTCCACCAGCGCTCGCCGCGCGCGGACAAGCCCTTCGTCACGGTGAATTGTCCTTCGCTCTCCAAGGAGCTGCTGGAAAGCGAGCTCTTCGGCCACACGAAGGGCTCCTTCACCGGCGCGGTGCGTGACCACTGGGGCAAGGTCAAGGCCGCCGAGGGCGGCACGCTCTTCCTCGACGAAATCGGCGAGCTGCCGCTCGAGATCCAGCCCAAGCTTCTGCGCCTCCTCCAGGACCGCGAATACGAGCGCGTGGGCGAGAACCAAAGCCGCACCGCCGACGTGCGCATGATCGCCGCGACGAACCGCGACCTCGCCCAGGCCGTGAAGGCCGGGACCTTTCGCGAGGACCTCTACCACCGCCTCAATGTGATCACGGTGGAGATCCCTCCCCTGCGCGACCGGCCCGAGGACCTCATGCGCTTCGCGGACGAATACCTGCGTTTCTTCGGCGGCCAGTTCGGCCGCGCAGGACAGGGCTTCGCCCCCGCGGCCCAGCGCCACTTGCTCGCCTACTCCTGGCCGGGCAACCTGCGCGAACTGCGCAACTCGGTGGAGCGCGCCGTGATCCTGGCCACCGGCCCCGCCATCGAGCCGGAAGACCTCCCCGGCGCTCTTTCCGGCGCGAGCGACGCCGCCGCCGCGCCCGGCGTGCCGAAGGCGGGCGACTTCATCTCCATCGATGAGCTCGAGACGGCTCACCTGCGCGCCATCCTCGCGCGCACGCCGAGCCTGACCGCCGCCGCCGAGGTGCTCGGCATCGACCAAGCCACCCTCTACCGGAAGCGGAAGCGCTTGAACCTGGACGCGGAAGGCGCGTCCGCTGCCTCCGGCTAAGCTTGCGGGAGGTCGGCGACGCAGCGGCGCTTTGCTCACTCGCCGCGTTCCTGCCATCCTCATCTTCCATTGCCCCCGGGCACCCTGGCTTTCTCGGTTCTCTCGGTCCTTCCCTCTTCAGATGCGCCTTCTCGACCGCTACGTGCTGCGCGGCCTCCTCTCTGCCCTGGGGTGGTCGGTGGCGGTGCTTACCGTGGTGCTCGTGCTGGGCAACGTGTTCAAGCAAGTCTTCGGCCTGCTCGTAAACAACAACCTGCCGCTCCACTATGTCGGCGCGTTCGTCTCCTACCTGCTGCCATTCTCGCTCTCTTTCACGATCCCGTGGGGACTGCTCACTGCGATCCTGCTCGTGTTCGGCCGGATGTCGGCGGCCAACGAGATCACTGCGCTGCGCTCCGGCGGCGTGCCCGTGGCGCGCATCGCCGCGCCGGTCTTCGCCGTGGCGCTCGCGCTCGGCGGGCTGTGCCTTTGGAACAACCTTCAGCTCGCCCCGCGCGCACAGGAGAACATGCGGCTCGCCTTCTACGAGATCGCCTCGCACGATCCCGTGGCGCTCTTCAACTCCGACCAGGTGCTCACCGAGTTCCCCGGGCGCAAAATCTACGTCGGGCGCAAGAGCGGCGACGTGCTGGAGAATCTCCACGTCTATGAGCTGGGCAAGGAAGGCGAGGTCACGCGCGTGGTCTATGCCCGCACCGGCCGGCTCATGGTGGACCTCGACCAGCGCCAGCTCTTGCTGCGCCTGACCGGCACGCGCTTCGAGCAGCGCGACGAGTCGGACCCCACCAACCTCGCCAAGATGCGCGACGGCATCACGATGGAGGAGTTCACCTTCCCCATCTCGCTGGTGGAACTTTACAACAAGAAGATGGCGCGCCGCGGCCTGAACCTCATGACCGCGCCGGAACTCTTCGAGGCCATGCGCACGAATGATCCCGCCCGCCGCACCGCCACGCTTGTGGAGGCGAACAAGCGCTTCTCCTTCGCCCTGGCGTGCGTGACCTTCGCCCTGGTCGGGATCCCGCTGGGCATCACCGCGCAACGCAAGGAGACAACCGTCGGCTTCGCGCTGGGCCTGCTGGTCGGCTTCCTCTATTTCTTGCTCATCATCCTGGCCGACCTCTTCCGCAACAAACCGCACCTGCATCCCGAACTGCTCGTGTGGCTGCCCAATGCGATCTTCGGCGCGCTAGGCATCTGGCTGTTCGCCCGCCTCGTGCGGCGCTGAGGGGAAGACGGCGCAAGATGCGTGAATCATCCCGCGATGTTGTTCCTTCGCCGCCCCATTACCTGGCTGCTTGCCGTGCTGGCCGGGCTGCTTCTCGGTGCCGGGCCGCTCGCGGCGCAGGCGCCGAAGTCGAAGGCGCGGATCGAGATGGAGGAACTGGAGGCGAAGTTGCCCGGCGTATCCGAGCCGGACGCTCGGTTGCCGATGCTCCTGCGCTACGCGGAGCTGGCCAATGGCCGCGCTCCGTCGAAGGCCGCCGCCGCCGCGCAGGAGGCGCGCGAGCTGGCTTCCCGGCGGGGTGACCGCGCCACGCTGGCCCAAGCCCTTCGCTGGCTCGGCCGCGCGAACCTCGAGCGCGACGCCGCGACCGAGGCGATTCCCGTCCTACAGGAGGCCGCGGGGCTGTTGCGCGAGCAGGGGCGGACGGCCGATCTCGCTGACGTGCTCGACGCCGTCGGCCGGGCACACTTCGCCAGCGGCGCCTACCCCGAGGCGGAGGCCGCGTTCCTCGAGGCCCTGCGCTTGGCGCGCGAGATCAAGAGCCTGAGCACCACCGGCAACATCCTCGACGAGCTGGGCAGCCTGGCCGACGCACGGGGACGTTACGACGACGCGGTCCGGTTCTACCTGGAGTCCATCCGCGTGGCCGAGCAACGCGGCGACCCCGTCCCGCTCGCCGTCAGCCGCGCCAACCTCGGCACCTGCTACCGCCATCAGAACCGCTTCCGCGAGGCGCTGGAGCAATACCTCCTCGCCGCTCCCGCCGTCGAGGCCTCCGGCAACCAGTTCATGCAGTGCGCGCTCGCCAACAACCTGGGCGACGCTTACACCGGCCTCGGCGACTATCCCAAGGCCCTCGAGGCGCAGGCCCGTGCCCTGGCGTTCGCGCAGGGGCTGGAAGCGCCCGCCATCGTCGGCGCGTGCCTGGAAAGCTTCGGCGCCACGCGCCAAGCGATGGGCGACCTCGACGGCGCGGTGCGCGACTACTGGGAGGCATTGCGCATCTATCGTGAGGTCGCCCAACCGGAGGGCACCGTGAAATCGCTCAGTCGCCTCGGCGCCGTGGCGCTGGCGCTCGGCCGCCCGCGCGACGCCGTCGGGTTCGCGACGGAAGCCTACGACGTGGCCAGCAAGATGGGACGCTCAGACGCGGTCCGGTCCGCCTGCGAAACGCTTTGGCGCGCCCACAAGGCGCTGGGCGAATGGGAGCCGGCGCTCGGCTGGCTGGAGAAGCTCGGCGAGGCGAAGGAGGCCGCGGGCGGCGTGGAAACGCGCAAGAAGATCGCCGAGCTGGAGGCGCGCTTCCAATCCGAGCAGAAGGAGCGTCAGATCGCCGGCCTCAATGCGCAGGCCGCCTTGCAGACCGCGCAACTCCGCGCGCAAGGCTTTCTCCGCAACGGCCTGATCGGTGGCGTGCTCGCGCTCGGCGTCGTGATCGCGCTCCTTTGGAACCGCTACCGCATGGAACAGCGCGCCGAGGCCGCCCTGCGCCGGCAGAACGAGGAATTGAAGCAGGCCCGCGCGGTCGCCGACGCCGCCAACCGCGCCAAGAGCGAGTTCCTGGCCAACATGAGCCACGAGATCCGCACGCCGCTCAACTCCATCCTCGGCTTCTCCGACCTCCTCTCGCGCCGCGTGAAGGGCGCCGAGGAACGGGAGTTTCTCGACGCCATCGGCTCCTCCGGCAAGACGCTGCTGCGCCTCATCAACGACATTCTCGACCTTTCCAAGATCGAGGCCGGCAAGCTCGAGCTGCGCCCGGAGCCGACCGACCTCGCCACGCTGCTCGCGGAAGTGCGGCAGATGTTCTCCCTCCAGACCGAGGCCAAGCACCTCTCGCTCGAACTCGTGCTCGACCCCGCCCTGCCCGCCGAGGTGCGGATCGACGAGGTGCGCCTGCGCCAAATCCTCGTGAACACCATCGGCAACGCCGTGAAATTCACCGAGGAAGGCGGCATCGTGGTGCGCGCCCACGCCACCCCCGGCGCGCAACCGGATCGCCGCACGCTTACGCTGGAAGTGGCCGACACCGGCGCCGGCATTCCGGAGGAAGAGCAAGAGCGCGTGTGGGAAGCCTTCTCGCAGGTCGCCGGCCAGAGCGCCGAGCGTTATGGCGGCACTGGCCTCGGCCTCGCCATCACGCGCCGCCTTGCCCGCCTCATGGGCGGCACGGCGGAGATGGAAAGCGAGCCGGGGCGCGGCACCACTTTCCGCTTCGTGTTCCCGGACCTCACGGTCAGCGACCAGCCGCGCGCGGTTTGGACGGACGATGAGGCGGCCGAAGTCCAACTCGAGTCCGCGTGGGAAGCGCTGCCGCCGATGGGGGTGCTCGTGGTGGACGACGTGGCGCTGAACCGCCGGCTCGCCCGCGAGTGCCTCGGCCCGCACCACCGCGTGCGCGAGGCGTCTGACGGCGCGGCAGCCCTCGCCCTCGCGCGCCTTCAGCGGCCGGACCTCGTCCTGACCGATCTGCGCATGGCCGGCATGGGCGGCCGGGAATTCATCCGCGCGCTGCACGGGGTCCCCGGGCTGGCCAGCGTGCCCGTGATCGTGCTCACGGCGGCGTCGAGCGACCGGAGCGAGGACGAGCTGCGCACGATGGGCGTGCCGATCCTGCGCAAGCCGTATTCCCGCCGCGAGCTGCTCGCGGCCATCCTCGCCGCGCGCGGGATCGCGCTGCCGCCCCCGCCGGCATTGGCGGCGTTTTAGAAACTCGAAACTCGAAGTCCGAAACTAGAAACAAAGCCCGAAAGGAAGAAGACCCCGAAAGCGGGAATGCGGGCGCAGCGGGGCTTGTGTGGGTTGGCGGTGTTTTCGGCGCGTGTTTGG
>CALMOL010000405.1 GCA_937871685.1 uncultured Verrucomicrobiota bacterium | reverse complement strand
GCCGGTGGGCAGCGCACGCGGCCCGCGCGCCGCGCCGGGCGTCCCCGCCCGGCGGCCTTGGACAACGGGGCGCGAAGCGCCGGTGCTTTCGACTTGGCCTGGGCGGGACGCGGGACGCGTGCGCCACCCGCGGCCAGGCATCGCTCACCCCCCTGAAGGTGGGTGTAAACGACGCCCCTTGCTTTCCAAAGTCGCGAATTCGGAAAGCGAAGTCGCGCTTTCCAATCCGGATGCCGCGACTTGGGCCGGGGAAGTCGCGATCCCTAGTCAGGAAATCGCGACTTGCCTTGGCAAGGTCACGACTTCGGACCGTGAAGTCGCGAGTTCGCTCGGCGATGTCGCGGCTTCGGATCATGAACTCGCGACTTCCAATCGCGATGGCGCGACATTGAAACTCGAACTCGCGGCTTCCGGTCATGAAGTCGCGACATTGAACCGTGAACTCGCGACATCGAGTGGCGAAGTCGCGAGTTCTGGTCACGAAGTCGCGACTTGCCTTGCCAACGCCACGGCTTCGGACCGTGAAGTCGCGAGTTCCCTCGGCAATGTCGCGACATTGGAAGACGAACCCGCTACTTCCAATTTTGAAGTCGCGGGTTCGGCCCTTGAAGTCGCGACTTGCGGAAGCAAACGACCGAGTTGTCCATGGGAACTCCGACCGATCCTACCCAGAAGCGGTTGTCTTTGGCAGATCGTGAACTCTTGGTCCGGCATCAACCCGTGCCGGGTCAAACGATTGACGAATAGCCGGGCCTGAACCTGCCACGGGCATCGCGCCCGTTGCGAATCGTGCCGACACCGGGCGCCGAGACTGGGTCGCCGGCCGGACAGCGGGGAGCGCCGGCATTTCTTCGCAAAAGATACCGCCCGCGGCGTTTCACCTTGGTAAAACACCCTCGCCTGCCTCCCCGCCATGCCCGTCGTCCCCGCCTACCGCATCTTCGTCTCCTCCCCCGGCGACGTGGGCCGCGAGCGCGAGATGGCCCGCAAGGTCTGCGCCCGCGTCGAGGGCCGCCTCGGCGGCCGGCTGAAGACTACGCCGCGCGCAAGGCCCAGTGGGACGCCCTCCAGGGGTTCTGCCGGCGCTGGTTCATCGACCAGGAGACCGGATCCTTCCAGGCCGCCTTCAACCGATACGCCGGCCTCGCCGAGTTCGAGGCCAAGCTGGAGGAGCACCTCCTCCACCTGGCGCGGGAGCACTATGCCAAGGTCGGCGGCCAGCACCTGCCGGCTTCCTCCGCCCTGGGCCTGCCGCCGTGGACAGGAAGCTCGCCCTACCGCGGCTTGCAGGCCTTCGAGATGGAGCACGAGCCGGTGTTCTTCGGCCGCACTAAGGCGCGCGACAAAGTGCTCGGTCTGCTGCGCACGCGCGAGCGCTGCCCCTCGTGCTGATCTTCGGCGCCAGCGTCTCGGGCAAGAGCTCCCTGCTGCGCGCGGGCGTGCGCTGCCGTGGCTGATCCGTCCCCAGGCGTCATCGAGGGAGTGGACCGCTGGCGCTTCTTGCTCTTCCTCACCTCGGATACGCTGGCGGGCGGCGACCTGCTCGACGGTCTCGCCCACGCGCTGCTCTTTTCCCCCGGCGGCCTGTGTAGCCGTGCCAGCTGCCGTGCCCCGCGATGCCAAGCTGGTTCGGCGACGCGGCGAGGTCGGGGCGCCAGGAGGAGCTCTAGATTGGCGCACCGTCGAAAGGCGACGAGGGCGAAACTTTTTTCATTTGCGGCGGCGAAGGAACCCGGCGGCGCCGACGGCGCTCCCAGCGGCCGAGACTCCGCCGCGCAACGGGACGAGCCACGTCGCCCTGGCGGCGTGAGCGAGTCGGCCGGTGAAGTGAGCGCGTCACGCGCTGGAAGCATGGGCGGACGCTCCCGCGAGGGGGCGTCCGCCTTTGCCTTGGGGCGAGCGACGGTGATGGGCGCTCGGACCACGTCTCGCTTCGCTCGGCTCTGCCGGCAAGGCCGTCCAGGGCACCTTGATATTTTGGTCCCTTGCTCGGCGTCCTTCGTTTGGGGAGCGCGGGAAGGTGCCGAGGGGGAAAACCCTCAAACGACCCCGCCGGCAGGCACCGCACCGGGCAGAGGTGAGCGCCCGCCCCATCCACGGGGCCTTGTCTGATCTGGCTGGTGATGTTTACGCACATCGCCGGGGCCGCGGCGGTCTGGAGCTTCCATCCGGGGCGGTCTTGCCTTGGCGGTGAAACTCGCGTTGCGGCGCACCGGCGCGGGCGGAGGATCCCCTTCCCCCACCCTTCATCCATCCCCCATGAAACCTCCTCGCCTTGTCGCGGTGGCGCTGCTTTGCCTTTGCGCCGCCCCGCTTCACGCTGAAACCAACGAGCTGCGCATCGCCAAGCAGCCCGGGCTCGTTTACCTCCCCGCGATCATTGTGGAAGGCCGCGGCCTCGTCGAGAAGCACGCGAAGGCCGCGGGGCTGAGCGACTTCAAAGTGACGTGGGTCACCTTCGCGGGTGGCGGCGCGAGCACGGATGCCATTCTCGCCGGCAGCGTGGACATGGTGGTGAGCGGCAGCACGAACCTCCTGCTGCTTTGGGACAAGACGAAGGGCGGCGTGAAGGGCGTCGCGGCCACGGGCGTCGCGCCATTCCACCTCATCACCACGAATCCCGACGTGAAGACGCTGGCCGACTTCACCGACAAGAGCCGCATCGCCGTGCCGACGATCAAGCTTTCGGCGCAGGCCACGGCGCTGCAGATGGCGGCCGAGAAGCAGTTTGGCCGCGCGGGCGTGGATCGCTTCAACGCGCTGACCGTGCAGATGAGCCATCCGGACGCGTTCACGCAGCTGCAGAACAAGAGCGGCACGATCGACTCGCACTTCTCGCTCGCGCCTTACCAGGACCTGCAGCTGAAGACGCCGGGCATGCGGTCGGTGCTGTATTCCAAGGACGTCTTCGGCGGGCCGTTCTCCAATGGCGTGGTGTTTGCGACGACGAAGTTCCACGACGACAACCCGAAGGTGACCAAGGCGTTTCTCGACGCGATGAGCGAGGCGGTCGAGATGGTGAAGAAGGACAAGAAGGCGGCCGCGCAGGCGTATCTCGACACCTCGAAAGACAAAATGGGCGTGGAGGAACTCACCGAGATCATCAGCCAGCCCGACATGCTCTTCGAGGTCACGCCGCACGGGACCGCCAAGGTGGCCGAGTTCATGGCGCGCATGGGCTACCTCAAGACAAAGCCGGCGAGCTGGAAGGACTATTTCTTCGCCGAGATCCATGGCCAGCCCGGGAGCTGAGCCGTCTCGCCTCCCGCCCACGCGCTGCTCCCATGATGGCCGGTGCGCTCAATTGTAAAGGCGGCTCTGTCCGCGAATGCGGACGTGCCGCCTCAAGCTTCTTCGGTGGGTGGCCGTTGGACGGGCCTTCGGGCAGCGGCCACCCGGAAGGATTTCACAGGCGGCACGTCCGCTGCACGGACAGAGCCGCCTCTACAACTCCCGGCCGCCGGCGCTCGAAACCGATCCAACGCGCATGAACGCCGCGCCGCCCTCCCCCACCGCGGTCACGGAACCGTTGCTCGACGTGCGTGGCGTCACGCTGCAATACAAGACGAAGGCGCACTTGGTGACCGCGACCTACCGCGTGTCGTTCACGGTCTATCCGGGCGACCGATTCGTGCTGCTCGGCCCGAGCGGCTGCGGCAAGTCCACGCTGCTCAAGGCGGTGGGCGGCTACCTCACGCCAATCGAGGGCGAGATGCGCCTCAAGGGGCGCCCGATCCTCCGGCCGGGCAGCGACCGCATGATGGTGTTTCAGGAGTTCGACCAGCTCCTGCCGTGGAAGACGGTGCTGGAGAACGTGCTCTTCGCGCTCACCTCCACCGGCCGGCTCCGGGGCGCGGCGGCGCTCGACCGCGCCCGCGCCTACCTCGACAAGGTGAACCTCGGCAAGTTCCTCCATTCCTACCCGCACACGCTCTCGGGCGGCATGAAGCAGCGCGTGGCCATCGCGCGCGGCATGGCGATGGAGCCGGACATCCTGCTGATGGACGAGCCCTTCGCCGCGCTCGACGCGCTGACGCGCCGCAAGATGCAGGACGAGCTGCTGCGCCTGTGGGACGAGACCCGGTTCACGGTGCTCTTCGTCACGCACGGGATCGACGAGGCGGTGAAGATCGGCAACCGCATCCTCCTCCTCTCGCCGCACCCGGGCCAGGTGAAGGCGGAATTAAACAGCGTGGTCGATCTGACGGATTCCGGCGCCGCCGCGAAATTGGAACGTCGCATCCACGACATGCTCTTCAACGACCGCGTCGAAAGCCCCGGGAACTCGGAGGCCATCTCGCATGCCTGATCCCTTCGCCCCGCCATCGAGCCACGCCGCGGGCGCTTCTCCGCGAATGCTAGCGGGGGCCTCTCGCCCGGAATGGGTGCGCGAAGACGCGATGAGCGAGGACTTCGGCGTGGTCGAGAAGCCGATCACATGGTGGGAGCGCGTTTGGAACAATGGCGCGGTGCGCAAGGCCGTGATCCTCATCCTGCTCGCCCTCGCGTGGGAGATCTACGCTCGCCGGGTAAACAACGCCCTTACGTTCCCCACCTTCAGCTCGACGGTCGAGGCGCTTTGGGACGGCGCGGTGCACGGGAACCTGCTCACGCGCCTGCTCTTCTCGTTGAAGGTGTTGCTGATGGGCTACGGGCTCGGCATCGCGCTCGCCGCGCTGCTGAGCACGCTGGCGATCTCGTTCCGGCTCGGCAATGACCTGCTTGAGACGCTCACCGCGATGTTCAGCCCGCTGCCGGCGATCGCGCTGTTGCCGCTGTCGCTCATCTGGTTTGGGCTGGGCAATGGCTCGCTCGTCTTCGTGCTCGTCCACTCGGTGCTGTGGCCGGTGGCGCTGAACACGCACTCGGGCTTCCGGGCCGTCTCGAACACGCTCCGGATGGTGGGAAAGAACTACGGCCTCCGCGGCTTCGGCTACGTCGCCAAGATCCTCATCCCGGCGGCGTTCCCAAACATCCTCTCCGGCCTGAAGATCGGCTGGGCCTTCGCGTGGCGCACGCTGATCGCGGCCGAGCTGATCTTCGGCGTGAGCAGCGGCACCGGCGGCCTTGGCTGGTATATCCTGGAGAACAAGACGCAGCTGGAGATCGCCAACGTCTTCGCCGGCCTTCTCACCGTGATCCTCATCGGGCTCGTCGTGGAGAACGGCGTGTTCCGCGTGATCGAGCAGCGCACCGTGCGCCGGTGGGGGATGCAGGCGTGAGACTGACGCGCGAGAACAGCCCTCCGACAAAGTTGGACCGCTTGGTGTGAATCAAGGCTTCACTTGCGGGTGCGTTTGGCACGCTGCGGCAGGTCGCTACTGGGACCGCTGGCATCCCTGCCGGCAGGGTCCGTTCTGGGCACATTGCTACCTTGGTCCTCTGTGGCCTTCCCCGGCCCGCAGAAGCCCGAAGGGGAAAAGCCAAGTGCCCTGGAGGACCCTGCCGGCAGGGATGCCAGCGGTCCCAGTAAACACCGCACTGGGCAAAAGCGGGAGCGCGCCTTCTCCGCGCGGCCGGTCGTGATCTTCATGCGCATCCGCGTCCAAGGTCACGGTGGTGTTCACGTCGGCGGCCTCCGTTGAACACCCTTCCCAGTCAAAATGGCCGCCAGCGTGACACCGCCCCGTCTCGACACCCCCGCGCGCGCGCGCGAACGTCTCGGCCGCCGATGTCTGACTCGCCCTTCTCCCTGTCTGCCCCCTACCAGCCGCGCGGCGACCAGGGCGATGCCATCGACCGCCTCACTCGCTCGGTGCTCGCCGGCAACCGGCACCAGACGCTCCTCGGCGTCACCGGTTCGGGCAAGACCTTCACGGCCGCGAACGTGCTGCGGAATCTCGGCCGGCCCGCGCTGGTGATGTCGCACAACAAGACGCTCGCCGCGCAGCTCTACTCGGAGTTCAAGCAGTTCTTCCCGGACAACGCCGTCGAGTATTTCGTCTCCTACTTCGACTACTACCAGCCCGAGGCCTACATCCCGCGCTCCGACACCTACATCGAGAAGGACTCCTCAATCAACGAGGAGATCGAGCGCCTGCGGCTCTCGACCACCGCGTCGCTTCTCTCGCGCTCGGACGTGATCGTGGTGGCGAGCGTGTCGTGCATCTACGGCCTTGGCTCGCCGGCTGACTACCGCGCGATGCTGCTGCGCGTCGAGCAGGGCCAGGCGCTCTCGCGCGAGAAGCTCCTCGGCCGTCTCGTGGACATGCTCTACGAGCGCAACGACATCGCCTTCGGCCGCGGCCGCTTCCGGGTGCGCGGCGACGTGGTCGAGGTGCAGCCCGGCAACCTCGACGACGCCGCGTATCGCATCGAATTCTTCGGCGACGAGGTGGAGCGGCTCTCGATGGTGGACCCGCTCACGGGCACCGTGATGCGCGCGATGCCGGCGGGCATCTCGCTGTATCCGGCCAAGCAGTTCGTGACGCCGGCCGACAAGCTGCGCATCGCGCTCGGCTCGATCCGGCAGGAGCTCGACGAGCGCATCGCGTGGTTCGAGCGCGAGGGCAAGCTGCTCGAGGCCCAGCGCATCAAGCTCCGCACCGAGCACGACCTGGAGATGCTGCAGGAGATGGGCTTCTGCTCCGGCATCGAGAACTACACGCGCCACCTCACCGGCCGCCCCGCCGGCGCGCGGCCGAACACGCTGCTCGACTTCTTCCCCGAGGACTTCCTCCTCGTGGTGGACGAGTCGCACGCCACGATCCCGCAGATCGGCGGCATGTATGAGGGCGACCGCTCGCGCAAGCAGACGCTCGTGGACTACGGCTTCCGCCTGCCGAGCGCGATGGACAATCGGCCGCTGCGCTTCGCCGAGTTCATGGGCTACGCGCAGAAGAACCTCTACATCTCCGCCACGCCGGCCGACTTCGAGCTGCGCAACTCCGTGGCCGGCAACCGCGACTGGCTGCCGCCGATGAAGGCGTTCAAGCCCCGGGGCTACGACGAGCCGGAGGATCCTCCCGCCGCGGTGGCGGGGGAGCCGCCGGCGGAGGTGAATCGTGAATCGTTGATCGTGAATCGTGGCGGAACCATGCCGCCGTTGCCAATCGCCAACGCGCTGCTGGCGAATCGCTTGGCCAGCGGCGGGCTCGACACGCCGCTCCCCGCGAAGCTTCGGATTAAGCGCCCCGAGAGGCCACAAGACTCCACGATCCCGGGTGGTGATGAGGCCTCGCGTGAATCCTCGGCCACCATTCACGATTCACCATTCACGATTCACTCCCCTACTCCTCCAGCGGCCCCGCAGAATTCAGTCGCTGCCTTCGACCCCTCCCGCCCCGGCACCCCGCTCGTCGTCGAGCAGATCATCCGGCCCACCGGCCTGCTCGACCCGCGCATCCAGCTGCGGCCGCTCGCGGGGCAGATCGACGAGACGATCAACCTTTGCCGCGAGCGCGTGGACAAGGGCGAGCGCATCCTCGTCACCACGCTCACCAAGCGCACGGCCGAGGACCTCACCGACTACCTGCGCGAGGTCGGCTTGAAGGTGCGATACCTCCACTCCGACATCGACGCCATCGAGCGCGTGGACATCCTGCGCGACCTCCGCGCCGGCGCGTTCGACATCCTGATCGGCATCAACCTGCTCCGCGAGGGCCTCGACCTTCCCGAGGTGTCCCTCGTGTGCATCCTCGACGCCGACAAGGAAGGTTACCTCCGCTCCCAGACCTCGCTCATCCAGACGGCCGGCCGCGCCGCGCGCCACATCAACGGCGAGGTGTTTCTCTTCGCCGACCAAGTCACCGGCTCCATGCGCCGCCTGATCGACGTGACGGAATACCGTCGCGCCAAGCAGCTCGCCTACAACGAGGCCAACGGCATCACCCCGCAGAGCGTCGTGCGCGCCGTGCAGGCGAGCCTGCACACCATCCTGCGCGCGAAGGAGGTGGAAGGCAGCGTGGTCCGCGAGGACGAGGGCGGATTCTCCGCCGTCGAGCTGCTGCGCGAGCTGGAGGAGGACATGATCCGCGCCGCGTCGAACATGGAATACGAGCGCGCCGCCATCCTCCGCGACCAGATCGCCGAGCTGAAGAAGGGCACCGGCACCGACAAGATTTCCGGCCCGCCGGTCCTGGCGAACCGCCGCGCCGTGAGCTACGCCCGCCCCGCCGGCCGCGCGCGAAAGCGGAGGTAAGGGAGGATTGGCTTCAAGGTGGAAGGCGCGATCCGTCGCGGGCGCGCCCGCGCCGAAGATTGTCCCACCCACCCTGACCTTCTCGCTTCGCTCGGTTCCAGGCGGCTTTGCCGCCGCCAACGGCGCGGGGACCGCGCCGTCCACCTTGGAAGCGAGCTTCGCTCGTGGCCGAGCCAGCTGAGTTTGTTTTCAGATGCTCATCCGCCGCCAGAAGCCCGACGAAAACGCCGGGTCCACGTGGCGCGCGAACTCTTCCCACCGCGGGAAGCCCACCCGGAAGGTCTCGGCCGACATCCGCGCATCCTTGGCCGGATACACCCGGCCGCCGTGCGCGCGCACCACGACGTCGAGCGCGGCGAGCATCCGAAGCGTCCGCTCACCGCGGTTGGCGAAGTCCATCGCCAGCGTCAGTCCCTCGCGCGGGAACGACAGAATCCCCGGCGAGGACCTCGGCCCCAGCGCCTTGAGCACCGTCACGAAGGACGCCTCGCCGTGCCCACGCGCCGCGCGCAGCAGCTCGCGCACGCCCGCCGGCCCCGGCACCACGCTCTGGTGCTGGTAGAACCCGCGGCGGCCATACGCGCGGTCCCAGCGGTCCAGCCGGTCGAGCGGATAGAAGAACGCCTCGACCGACTGCCACTCGTGCGACCGCACCGGCAGCACGCGGCGCAGGCGGTTCAGCAGACCGAATGACCACGGCCCAACCATGCCCGCCGGCAACGGCGGCGCGGGTAGTCCCCCGCCCCAGCGCGGCGCGGCGCGGCCGTCGGGATGCGCGGCAAAACGGCCTTCGGCAACGATGCCTGTGCCGAGCGCGGAATCCGGTGCGGAGAAATCGAGCCAAGCCACGCGGTGCGGCCACGTCGGATCGCCCGGCTCGGCGAGCGCCGCAATGGCGTCACAACGGCGGTGCCGCGCCTCGATCCAGGCGGAGGATGAGGGCTGAGGGTTGAGGATTGAGAGAAGGGCGTCGCTGCGCTGCTTGCGATCCCCGGTGCTTGGGGCGGGCAGGCGTTGGAGACGAAAGGAAACGCGCGTGACGAAGCCCGTGAGTCCCAGCCCTCCGACCGTCGCTGCGAATCTCTCGGCATGCTCGCCGGCCGGCCGGCAAACCAGCGGCGCCGCGTGATCCGAGCGCACCAACTCCAGCTCGACAACGTGCGCGCCGAAAGTGCCAGCCGCCGGATGATCTTTGCCGTGGACATCGTTAGCCACCGCGCCACCCAGCGTGACGTGCGCCGTGCCCGGCGTCACCGGCACGAACCAGCCGCGCGGAAGCAAAAATTCCCCGAGTTGGCGAAAGGTCACGCCGCTTTCCGCCTCGATCACGCCCGCCTCCGCATCAAACGCGAGGATGCGATCCAGCCCGCTCGTTTCGACGAGGACGCCACCCGGATTGAGGCACACATCGCCGTAGGAGCGCCCCGCCCCGTGGGCGAGCACGCTGCGATCACCTCGCGCCGCCAGCAGCCGCGGCAACTCGTCGCGCCAAGCGGGCACGCGCACCGCCGCCGGCGGCGCAGCGTCCGCGGGTGTGCCGGTCCAATTCAGGCGAGGAGGCAAGGTCTGCCACCATCCTTCCCGACGTGGTGCCTGCAAAGGCGATTCGGAAGCCGCGGGAGGAGCAACCATTTACTCAAGCGCTTGGTGTGGATCAAAGCTTCACCTGCGGGTGCGCGCGGCACGCTGGGGTGGTCGCTGCTGGGACCGCCGGCATCCCTGCCGGCTGGGATCCTCCCGGGTATCAAACTTCTCCCCTTCGGGCTCCTTTGCGCCGGAGAAGGCAAAGAGCCCGTCGAAGGGCTCGAGATTCCGGGTGCCCGAAACGGACCCAGCCGGCAAGGATGCCAGCGGTCCCAGCAGCGAACGCGCTGGGCAAAAGTGGGAGCGCGCCTTATCCGCGAGGCCTGTTGTGCGCTCGTGAAGCAAGAAGCTTGGGTGACAACATCCTTGACGCACCCGACCAGAAGTCGTGCGCACTCCATCTTC
>CALMOL010000404.1 GCA_937871685.1 uncultured Verrucomicrobiota bacterium | reverse complement strand
CGCGCGAACGGCGCGAACCGCATCGGCATCGTGATCCCCTGCCACCGCACTCCAAAACGTCGGTGCCCTCGCGCAAGCGGCTCTGATGCTGCTCTGGTCCTCTCGCACAATCTTCAGCGCGTCGGCGTGGGCGCGGGGGTCGGCGTCACGGTCGGGGCCGGCGTCGTGCTCGTGCCGGGCGTCGGCGTGACCGTGGGAGTGGGAGTGATCGTCGGCGTCGGCGTGGGCGTGGGAGTAGGCGTTGGGAGATTGCTCGCCCACTGGAAGACGGGCGTGCCGTCGGTGCCGCCGAGGTCGGCCAGGAGCTGGGTGCAACGCTCGGTCCAGCGCGCGAAGCTCGGCGGGCCCCACGGCTGATCCGCGGTGCCGGGGAAGACCAGGTAGGTGATGCGCAGGTTGTCCGCGGCGCTCATCCGGCCGCTCGCCTGCGCGTTTACCTCGCGCGCCAAGCGCAGCGAGGCCTCGCCCACCTTCGTGTTCGGACCGAAGTCGCCGACGATGGCGGGGTAAAGGTTCTTGCCCGCGATGACCACCACGTAGTCGCCGGCGCGCGGCAGGTAGGGTTGGCCAGCCTGCTTGGGCATGAACTGCGGCAGCACGATGAAAGGGTCGGCGCGCGCGATCAGGTAGGAAAAGCTGGTGAGGTTCGCGATGCCCTCCCGCGCCGCGGCGACGGCCCGCTGGAGTTCCTCGCGGCGGTCGGGAGTGGGGCGAAGCGAAAGCTCGCTCTGCCACTTGCGCAGTCGCTCCTCGAACCACGTGATGCCGGCCGAGCGAATCTGCGGCTGGCGCCGCGGCCAGTGGTAGCTGGTCTGCGGCTGGAAGGTGGCCGACTCGCCGGTGTCCAATTCGTTCCAACGCTCGGCGTCGAAGCCGTCGGTGTCGGTATCCATGTCGGCCTGGACGAGCAGGGCCTTGCGGCCGGAACCGGGCCCGGTGAGCTCCAGGATCGTCTGGCAGTCGAAGATGTGCTCCTTGCCGGGGAGCTTCTCGAGGTGGCCGAGGTTGCGGCGGACGAGGTCCGTCTTGCGCTCGTAGAGCGCGTGGTAATAGCCCGAGATCCGACCGCCGTTGATGAGGTCGCCCAAGCGCGGCAGGACGCGCAGCAGATCAGGATTATCCACGGCCACCTCGGCGGGGGTGCGCGCGGGCGCCGGGACGCGGAGCGTGAGCGTGACATCCACCGAATACGAGTCGGGCGAGACGCGCTCGACGGAGGCGACGCCGCCGGCCTCGGCGTTGAAGGTGGATTTCAGGCGCGCGCCGCCGAAGAGGCGGGCGGTATCGAGGTCACGCCGCGGGATGAAGCGCTCCGGCAGCGGCGTGGGAGCGGGCGTGGGCGTGGGAGGCGGCGCCGGCGTGGGCGTGGGTCCAGCGCGAGGCGCGGGCGTGGGGATTTCCGGTGGCACCGGCACCGGCGTGAGGAGGGCGCTCGGCCGCGGCGCCAATGGCGGGCCCTCGTTGACCGGCGCGGGCGCCGTGCGACGGGCGGCGATCCAGCCCACGGCGAGGCCGGAGGCGAGGCACACGCCGCAGGCGAAGAGGGCGACACTCAGCCGGCTCATCCAAAATGACGGGGCTCGCGAATCTCGACGACCTGGTCGCTTAGGCCGTCGGGCGCATGGTGAACAACACCGTGGCGAGAACTAGGCCGATGAGCGAGAGAGCCGACATGAGCCCGGCCGGCATGAAGGCGTAGGTCTTCAAGAAGACGCCGCCAAAGCGGAAAAGGAGCAGCCCGCAAATGAAATCCAGCCCGAGAATGATCGGCACGGCATCCGCACGGAGCAGGTATCCGCCCGCCGCCAGCAAGACGCCGGCGACGCCCCCGGCGACGAGCGAGATCGTCGATCCCGCCCGGAATCCCATGTAGCCGCCGACAATGGTGAGAAACCCAAAAACGATGAAGTAGATTTTAGCGAAGGGAAGCATGAGAGAATGGAAATGGGATGCGCTGGCTGCGCCGCTCACGGCTGGTCAAACTCCGCGTCGAACACGTAGGACTCGTCGCCGGGCCGGCCGCGAGGGACATGCCGGTCGCGGATGGCGCCCATGCGCTTCTCCATGCCCCAGCGAAGGATGAACATCGGGCACAACGCGAAGAACAACGCCGCGGCGGTGACGATCGAGCCGGGAAACACGCGCGCGCGGTCGGTCGCCACGGCGCGCAGGGCCGCGGCCGCCACGTCGGCGACGGGCACCTCGAGAAACGTCGGCGTGGAGGTGGGCAGCGAAGTGCCATCGGCGCGCTTGGCGCGCTTGGCGAACTCCGTTTCCACCGGGCCGGGGCACACCTGCGTGACGCTCACGCCGGTGCCGCGCAGCTCCGAGCGCAGCGCCTCGGAAAACGAGGACACGTAGGCCTTCGTCGCCGAATACACCCCGAGGCCGGCGACCGGGAGCGTGGACGCGAGCGAGGACACGTTGAGGATCGCGCCCGGCCGATGGCGGCGCAGCGTGGGGATCATCCGGTGCGTCAGGTAAGTGAGGGCCACCACGTTGACGCGAATCATCTCGTCCACCTTCTGCCACTCGGAGCTCTCGAACACCCCGGGGTCGCCGAGGCCGGCGTTGTTGACGAGGAGATCGAGGGGGACTTGATCCGCCTCGATCCAGTCGCACAGGGCGGTCACGTCTTCCTGCTTGAGGAGATCGCACGAGCGAACCTCGACGCGGAGTCCGGCGTTTGCCTCACGCAACTCATCGGCAAGGGCTTCGAGCCGATCCGCGCGGCGCGCGGTGAGGATGAGACCGGAGGCAAGCGGGGCAAGCTGGCGCGCGATCTCGGCGCCGATCCCGGAGGAGGCGCCCGTGATGAGGGCCGTGCATTCGAGAAGGTCTTTCATGGAGGCGCGTGGTGATTGGCCGAACCAGCACGAACGCCCGGCCGGCGACCACCGTAGGGCACGCGGCGGGGGCGGCAAGCGGCGATGGCGAGGGAGTCACGCGACGCCCGGTGAAGGGTGCGGGAGAAAACGCACGGGCACCGCCGTGCGCTCGCGCGATTTTCACGGAGAACGATCCCCACCCCGCCCATGCCCGCCGCTCCTCGTCGTTCATCTGCCTCGGGCGAGCACCGCTTGGCCGAGCCGCCGGGCGGGGCAGATCTCGAGGGGTTGCGTGCCGCCGCCGCCGGTTGCCGCGCGTGCCCGCTGTGGAAGAGCGCGACGCAAACCGTCTTTGGCGAGGGCCCGGCCGCCGCGCGCCTGGTGCTGCTCGGCGAGCAGCCAGGCGACCGGGAGGACCGGGAAGGGCGCCCCTTCATCGGCCCGGCCGGCCGGCTGCTTGACCGCGCCCTGGCCGAGGCGGGGATCGCGCGGGAAGACTGCTGGCTTACGAACGCGGTGAAGCACTTCAAGTGGGTGCCGCGCGGCAAGCTGCGCCTGCACCAGTCGCCGGGGGCGCGCGACGTGGCCTCATGTCGCCCGTGGTGGGAAGCGGAGCTGCGCCGGCTACAGCCCCGCGCGCTCGTCTGCCTCGGCGCCACCGCCGCGCAAGCCGTGCTCGGGCGCGATGCCCGCGTGGAACGCGACCGCGGCCGGGCGCACGCGACGCCCCACGCCGCGGCCACCTTCGTGACCGCGCACCCGTCGGCGCTCCTGCGCGTGCCGGACGAGGCATCGCGCGAGGCGGCCTTCGCGCGGTTCGTCGCGGACCTGCGCCGGGCCGCGGACGCGGCGCGCGATGGACCCCAGGGCGCGCCAGGGTGACAGCTTCTTTCTCCCGCTCCGACCGCCATGAACCTCCGCCGCTTCCTTCTCCTTCCGCTCGCCCTGCTGGCGGCGACCGCCTCCGCCCAGATTCCCGCCCCGGCCCCCACCGACGGCGCGGCGGTCGAGGAGCAGGTGCGCGCCCTCGCCGAGCGCCCGGGGATCACGGTGGTCCACCTGTGGGCCACGTGGTGCCCGAATTGCGCCAACGAGCTGAAGGAAGGCGGCTGGGCCAGGTTCGTCGGTGCCAACTCGGAAACGCAGTTCGTTTTCCTCACCGTGTGGGACGACGGCAGGGATGGACGCGACATGCTGGCGCGCGGCGGCGTCGGCTCGCAGGCGAACGTGCGCGTGATGGCGCACCCCGGCCCGCGCAAGGAAAACAAGATCAAGCAGTTCCTTGGCCAGCCGGTGGGCTGGCTGCCGAGCACCTGGGTGTTCCGCGACGGCAAGCTCGCCTACGCGATGAACTACGGCGAGGTCCGCTTTCCGATGCTCCAGCAGATGGTTGACGACTCGCGCGCGAAATGGTGAGCGGGAACCGGCTCGAATCGGGCGCCGCTCGTAAATGAAACGATGCGAGCCTTGGCCGTTTTCGCGACCGGCGGCCAAGGACGATTTCTTTTGAGGTTGGAGCCCGCGGCGTGACGCACGCGACCGTTGCGGCGGCGGGCGGGCAAGGCCGTGGTGTATGCTTCTACCCATGCTTCTCCTGCGCCTCACCCTTGCTGCCCTCGCCTTTGTCCTCGTCGGATGCGCCAGCGCTCCCCTCGGAGGAATCCGTGGAATCGGCGGCGGCACGGCCGACCCGCGCCGCGCGCAGGGCTTCTCCTTGGTGCTGATCGACGCCGGGCACGGCGGGCAGGACAATGGCGGCCAGGGCAACGGCCTGCGCGAGAAGGACCTCGCGCTCGACACCGCGCAACGCCTTGCGACCGAGCTGCGCGGCATGGGCATCGCCACCGCGATGACGCGGGACGACGACCGTTTCATCGAGCTGGATGACCGCGTGGCGCTCGCCAACCGCCGCGCGGCCGAAGGCGCCGTCCTCGTCTCCATCCATTACAACGCGGGCGGCCGCAACGCGCAGGGCGCGATGACTTTCTACTGGAAGCCCAACTCGGTGGGGCTTGCCACGCACATCCAGCGCGCGCTCGTCGGCGAGGCCGGGCAGAACGACATGGGCACGATCCGCCGCCGCATCCGCCTCACGCGCAACCCGGAGATTCCCAGCGTGCTGGTCGAGTGTGGATTTGTCACCAACGCCGCCGAGGCCGCGCGCCTGGGCAGCCCGGAATTCCGCCAGCGCCTCGCCCGGGCGATCGCCTCCGGCATCCGCAAGCAATACTACGAGGGCGACGCGGGAATCCCACCCGTGCCGGAAATCGCCTCGCCGCTGTCGCGCGCGAGCGACCGAAAGACGTTCTGACCTCGATTTCGCGCGCGAGCGCCACGCGGCGCTTGCGCGGATGCGGCGCGGCGGTGCCGGAACGGACTTTCCGCTGGCGGGCCGGGATGCGCCGCGGATGATGGCCGCCCGCCCGCCAGGCCCCGTCTCCACCGATGCTTTCGCTTTTTACTTCCCGACAGTCCCGCCAGTCCCGCACGCTGGTGCGCAGCGCGCGCGAGATGATCCACCGGCGGCGGGATCTCCTTTCCGCGGAAGCCGCGGCGGAGCTGGAAGGGGCGGCCGACCTCGTGGAGCGCCGCCAGCGCGAGGGCGGCGGGAAGCCGCTCGACGACGCGATGGCGGACCTGGAGAAGGCGTTCGTGCCGCACACGCCGAAGCCCAGCCCGGTGCGGGAGTGGACCGAGCTCGTCGTCACCGCCGTGGCCGTGGTGGTGGCCTTCCGCACCTACCTGCTCGGGCCCTTCCAGATCCCGACCGGCTCCATGCAGCCCACGCTCAACGGGAACATCGTGCGGCGCTTCGCGCCCGACCAGCCGCTGCCCCCGGCCCCGCGCCAGTGGTGGGAGCAATTCTGGAACGGCCGCGTGTATCTGGACGTGACCACCCCCGGCGCCGACCGCGTGGCGGGGCTCCGGCCGGTGAAGCGGCTGCGCTTCTTCGACTACACCACGATCCAGTGGGCGAGCGGACGCACCGAGACGCTCCACATCCCGCTCGCCAACCTCGCCGACGCCGGCAATGGCTTCGGCGTTTTCCCCGGCCGCGAGTTCCGCGCGGGCGAGACGGTAGCCCGCGGCTACGTGCAGGCCGGCGACCACGTCTTCGTGGACATGGCCTCGTGGCATTTCCGCGCGCCGCGGCGGGACGACGTGATGGTATTCTCGACGGAGGGCATCCCGGGAATCGGCGCCGGTCAGGTGGAGGCGGGGCAGCCGGTGCGGGGCGAGCACTACATCAAGCGCATGGGCGGCACACCGGGCACGGAGCTGCGGATCGACTCGCCGCGCCTCTACGTCAACGGCGCGCTGGCCACCGAAAAGGGGCTCGCGCGCGTGGGGTCCATGCGCGACGGCTACGGCGGCTACGGGAACCTGCGCGCCCGTTACCTGCGCACGCCGGGCGAGACCTTCACGGTCCCGGCGGACGAGTATTTTGCGCTCGGGGACAACTCTTACAATTCCTCCGACTCGCGCTGGTGGGGCACCGTTCCGGGCAAGAATCTCGTGGGCCGCGGCTGGTTCGTGTATTGGCCGCTGGGGAACCATTTCGGCTTCATCGATTGAATCGGACTCGTGAGTCGCCGGGCGGCGGGGCAAGGAATTGTGGATCGTGAGTGGCAGGTCGTGGCT
>CALMOL010000403.1 GCA_937871685.1 uncultured Verrucomicrobiota bacterium | reverse complement strand
GGATATTTCTCCATCGCCCGGCGCTGGCTCTCGGCGGCGTCGCGTGGCGGCGGGAGCGGGGCCTTCGCCGGAATGGCGGACGGCGGACCCGCGGCCGGCGTGCTCGCGGCCGACGGGCTGGCGGCCGGCTTCGCGGCGGGGGAAGGAGCGCCCTCGTCTGGCCAGATCGCGCGCAGGAGGGCGGCGAGGCGCCAGCCGGCCTTGGCGAGCTGAGAGGCAGCGATCTCCTGCGCGCGGGGCGAGTAGTCGGCCGGGATTTGCGCGGGCCACTCGGAGCGGAACTTGCCCGGCTCGCGCCGCTCCGGCTTCTCGGTGCGCGGGCCGAGCGTGAGGCCGGCGTAGGCGGGCTTGGAGAACTTCAGCGTATCCGTGGCCCAGGCGAAGGGCCAGGCCGCGGGATCGCTTCCCCACGCGGCCACCTCGGCGGACCACTCGGGGGTGACCGGCCGGTTTTTCAGCAGCCACGTCGCGTAGATGTCCGGCGCGAGGCCGCCGGTGGCGCGCTGCATGGATTTCTGCACGTAGAACACGTCCCACAGGAAATGGAGCGAGTCGGCGCCGATGCGCATCCCGTTGCCGCCCGCGTCCTCATAGAACTGGGTGCCGGGCGGCAGCGTGGCCGGGTCCACGAACTCCCAGCGGCCGCGGTTTTCCGCCACGAAGCCGGCGCCCACGTGGAAGGGCTGCGCGATGTCGCCGGCGAAGTGCGCGATGAGCAGCAGGGCCACGCGCGGGGTGATCTTGGTGGGGTTGTCCGCGTCGTCGCTCTTGCCCTGGAGGATGCGGATGCACCGCGCGAAGAGGTGCGGCAGGTCGTCGGGGCGCGCCCCCGGCGCGTCTTCGCGGTAGGCGGGGTATTGCCACGGCACGTCGGTGTAGTGCCAAGTGGCATGCTCGGGATTGTTCCGCACGAAGTCATTCGACTCGGGATCAACGCCGCCACGCTTGATGAGGTCGGCCCACACGGCGGCGCGGGCGAGCGATTCGCCCGGCCGCAGGAGCTTGCGCACCTCGGCCTCGGCGCGCGTGCCGGCGAGACTGCGCTCGGCGAGGATCCCGACGACCTCGTGCCCCTCGTTGCCCCACGCGCGCGCCTCGCGCGGCGGGAAGAGGGCGAAGGCGGCGAGCGCGAGGAACGGAAGGGCGCGGAGCATCAGGGCGGACGAAGATCGAAGATGGAGGATCGAAGATCGTGGCCGAGGGGCAACGCCGAAGAAATGGCGCCGGCGCGGAGGACGATTGCCCCAGGGCCCCCTGGCCGTCTCGCTTCGCTCGGATCTCGACCCTTTAGCTTCGACCTTCACCCCTGGCTGGTTCCACGTGAACGACCACGTCCATGATTCTTAGATCGGAACCCGTCAGGGCGTCGCGCACGGCGTGGGCAATGGCGTGGCCCTCGGAAACGGTGAGCTGGCCGTCCACCTCGACGTGGATGTCCATCCACCAGCCGAGGCCGGAGCGGCGGATGCGGCACTTTTCCACGCCGGCCACGCCGGGCACCGCGCCGGCCACGGCGCGCACGCGCTGCTCCACTTCCCCGGGCGCGGCACCGTCCATCAAGTCGTGCAGGCGCGGGCGCAGCAGGCGCAAGCCGCCCATGCCGACCACCGCGCAGGCGAAGAGCGCCGCCCAGTCATCGGCCGACTCGTAGCCGGGGCCGCCGATCAGCGCGATGGAGATGCCGACGAAAGCCGCCGTGCTCGTGAGCAGGTCCGCCCAGTGGTGGCCGGCGTCGCCGGCGAGCGCGGCGCTGCCGGTCTCGCGCGCGATGCGAGCCACGCGGCGGCCGAGCCAAGCCTTCACGCCGATGACGGCGGCGAGCACGGGCAGCGTGAACCACTTCGGCGTCGAGTGCGGCGTGATGATCTCGTGGATGCTTTGCACGGCGATGACCGAGGCCGCGCCAATGAGCGCGAGCGCCACGAGAAAGCTGGCCAGCGTCTCGGCGCGGCCGTGGCCGAAGGGATGGTTCTCGTCGGGCGGCTCGGCCGCGACGCGCAAGCCGCTCCACACGATGGCGGAGGAAAGGATGTCGGCGCTCGACTCGATGCCGTCCGCGATGAGCGCATAGGAGGAGCCGGCCACGCCGGTGGCAATCTTCACCGCGGCGAGCGCCGAGTTCACCGCGATGCCAAGCAGCGAGGCGCGCAGGGCAGGGGCGAGGTCGGGGGACATGGTGGAAGAAGGGAAAAGATCCAAGTTTCAAGCTTCAAGGAAGGCCCGAAGGAAGAAGGACGGAAAGGCGGAGTCGAGACGCGCGTTGAACTTTTCGGACCTTCTTCTTTCCCGCCTTTCCTTGAGGCTTGACGCTTGAGGCTTAAACCTTTTTCATCTCCCTCCGGTGCCGGTCATACACGGCGACCTCGGTGATGCCGCATTCATCCAGGAGCGCGCCGAGGCGCTCGAAGTTCTCGCCGACCTGTGCGTGCGAGTGGGCGTCGGACGCGGTGGTGAAGGGGATGCCGAGCGCCTTCGCGCGGAGGATGAGCTTTTTCTCGGGATACACTTCGCCGACCGGCTTGCGCCAGCCGGCGGTGGAGATTTCCAGCGCGAGGCCGCGGGCACGCACGATCTGGAGCAGCGGCTCAACCAGTGCGAGCACGTCGGTCGCGGGGCGGTGGCCGTGGATCTTGATGAGGTCGAGGTGCGCGAGGCAATCCA
Source organism: uncultured Verrucomicrobiota bacterium (assembly GCA_937871685.1). Taxonomy (GTDB): domain Bacteria; phylum Verrucomicrobiota; class Verrucomicrobiia; order Chthoniobacterales; family SZAS-18; genus SZAS-18. The sequence goes on along the minus strand of CALMOL010000403.1, from coordinate 4,994 downwards.
CCAAGCCGCTCTCGGCCATCGCCTGCACGCGCGCGAAATAGTCGCGGTAAGATTCATCCACCGGCCGGTCGGTGAGCTGGGCCTCCTCGCCGATGGAGTCGAACATCCGCGATGCGCCAAGGTAATGCACGGAGCCGAGCACGAAATCGAGCCGGTCCCAGTGGCGCTCCACCCACGCGCGACCGGCGGCGCCGGTGACGGGATCATTATCCCACTCGATGCCGGCGCGCAGGGCGAGGTCGGGGTTGGCCTCGCGGGTGCGGTCGAGCGCGTCGAGGTCCACGCCGGCGTGGTAGCGGTCGTGGTCGGTGAAGGCGATCTCGCGCAGGCCATGACGCCGGGCGGAATCGGCCCACGGCTGGAGCAATTCCGGCGTCCACGGCTGGTGCCGGTGGCCCTGTGGATGCGAATGGTAGTCGGAGAAAGGAAGCATCGGAAAGCGCGGCCTCAGCGAGGTGTGATCTCGCGCGTGGCGCGCAGCGTGTCGCGCCCGACGACCGTGGCCTCCACCACGCAGGCGCGGCCGGCGGTGAGGCCGCTGACGGCGAGTTTCTCGGAAAAGGAGAGGCGCTCGTCGGGGTTCACGATGGCGGAAGTTTCCTTCGGATTGAGCGCGCGCGCGTCGGCCGCCCGGCCTAGCACGCGACCGTCGGCGGCGTCGCGCAGGACGACCTCGATGCGCCGGCCGCCATCGGACGAGAGCGAGATTTGGCGCGAGGAGTCATTCACGAGGGCCACCGTCACTCCCAATGAGCGCGTTGAGGCACGCACGACGTCCGATTCGAGCGCGACCTCGAGGCGGACGCCCTTGGCGGACGAGCGGCCGAAGAAGCCGGGGCGCGGCTTCGGTGGGTCCAGTGGGTTGTCGGACTTGCGGCAGGCGGTGAGGGGGGCCAGCGCGACGGCGAAAAGCAGGAGAGCGCGAAGGAGCGCGGCGAAGCCAGGGAAAAGCATGAGCGCGAGGAAAGCGCAGGGCGGGCGCGTTGCAAATCCCCGGCGCGCCGCCAAGCTCGGCTCGCCATGCGCCTCGCCGTTTTCGCCTGCCTTTTTCTTGCCGCGCGGTTCTTGCCGGTTCCGGCGCAGGCGGGCGCGAAAAAGGCCCCGGCCGTGATCGTGCGGGTCTTCGTGGAGGCGAGCCAACGCGACTCATCCACCTTCACGATGCCGCTCACTTGGAATGGGCGCATCTTCTACGTCTCGAAGGTGCCGGTGGCGATGGAGTCGGACTTCACGTCCATGCATCCCTACCGCGCGGCCGATGGCTCCTTCGCGGCGGCGTTTCAGCTCCAGGACAACACGCGGCTGGCGCTGCACACCGTCTCGATGGCCAACCGCGGCCGGCTGCTCGTGGTGACGGTGAACAATCGCGTGGTCACCCCGCTGCGCATCGACCGCGAGATCACGGATGGCATCATCGCCGTGCCCACGGGGCTGACCGAGATGGATATCCGCGGCCTGGGCGACCGCCTGCCGATCATGAGCGAGCGACCGCGCGGCCCCGAGGCGGAGGGTGGAGCGCGGCGCGACTTGTCGTGGCCGCGGCGCTGAGCGCTTGCGCGCCGGGCCGGCCGCGCTGAGTTGCGCGCTTCCATGCCACTGCTCCCGCGCTTCCTCGCCGCTCTCCTGCCGGCGGTCGCCCTTGCCCAGGGGCCGCTCCTGCTGCCCACGGAAAACGATGCGCTGCTGCGCGGCGAGGGGGCGGAGTTTTACCAGTTCGTGGAGCGCGACTTCCGCGGCGAGCGCACCTACCCGTGGGAAGGCGGCCAATACGGCTTCACGCGCACGCCGCAGGAAACGCCGGCCGGGAAGCTCATCCTGGTGCAATTTCACGAGGGGCTCGACATCAAGCCGCTCCGCCGCGACGCGCAGGGCGAGCCCTTGGATCTCGTGCGCGCGATCGCCGCCGGCCGCGTCGTCCACGCGAGCAGCGTGCCGGGCTATTCCAACTACGGCCGTTACGTCGTGGTGGAGCATCGTTGGGGCGGCTGCCCGTATTACTCGCTCTCCGCGCACCTCGCGGAGATCAGCGTGCAGGAGGGGCAGGAAGTCGCCGCCGGCGCGACGCTCGGGCGGATGGGCCACACCGGCGCGGGCATCAACAAGCTTCGCTCGCACGTTCACTTCGAAGTCAACCTGATGCTCACGCGTCGCTTCCAGGAATGGTATGACGCCGGCAAGCCGACCGAGTCGAATCGCCACGGCATCTACAACGGCATCAATCTCGCCGGCTTCGACGTGGCGCGATTCTACCTCGAGAAGCAGCGCAACCCGGCGCTCACCGTGCCCGAGTTTCTTGGGCGCGAGGAAACCTTCTTCAAGGTCGTGGCCCCCGCCGCGCCCGGCGGCGGCGCGCCCGAGCTGCTGCAGATGTATCCGTGGATGGGACCGTCCGGCGCGACCACGGCGCGGCCGGGCGCGTGGGAGATTTCCTTTGCGCGCTCGGGCCTGCCACTGCGCGTGGACCCCGCCGCCGGTGCGACCGTTACCGCAGCCAGCGGGCCGATCCTCTCGTGGATCAAGAAGGCGGAGGATCCCTACTGGATGCTCACGCGGCGGCTCGTCTTCACCACGAACAACCGCCCGGGGCTCTCGCCCTACGGCCGGCGCTTGGTGGAACTCATCATGGCACTGCCGCCGCCGGCGGCGGCGGCGGCTCCGGTGACGCCGGGAGATCGCCCGCAGCAGTAAGCCGGCGCGTGAGCAGCGCGATGGGCAGGCCGACGAGGAACAAGTGGCTGCCCAGGTCCGCCATGGTCCAACCCGTTGCGGTCCAAGCGCGGGATGGGAGGGTTGAGAGGGGCAGCACCATGAAGTTCATGAACGCGTAGAAGGCCGCGCCGAAGAGCAGCCCGCAGAGGATCGGCCGTCGCACGAGCACCGGAATCCATCGACTCGCCGTGACATAGGCGACGGCCGCGCCCAGCGCGATGACGAAGTGCAGCCCGAGCCCCAGCGCGGCGACGTTGGCACCGCCCGCGCGCGCGGTGGGCCCGAGCAGTCCACCCGCGATGAATCGCAGCACCTGGTCCGGGGAAACGCCACGCAGGCCAGCCGAAGCGAAGGCGAACAGCAAGTCGAGCACGCCGGCGACCAAGCCGCCGGCGAGAATGGCACGCAGGGATGGAGACATGAAAAGAACCGCCACCCATAAGCACAACCGCCGGACGGAGCGCGAGGGGAAAAGGGCGGTCTCGTGGAATGCGCAGAAAACACGGAAACCTGGCCATGTGCCCACGAATCCTGCGCGCGGGAGCGCGCTTTGGAGTGCGGTGGCTTGCCACCGCTGTCGTGCCGCTCCGCTGAGAAGCGAGCGCACGAAATCGGAATCGCCGCCTCGCTCGGATCAACGCCAGACCTGCCCGCGGCGCGGCCGGCAGGACAGCGGGAGCAAGCTCCCGCACTCCACAGCGCGCTTCCGCACGCAGGAACCGAGATCGTCAGACCGAAGTGGCGTTCGCGCGCAGTCGCTCCGCCTCGCCGTAGGGCAACACCTCGAACTCCTCGCCCGCCCGCAGCGCATCTTGCACGCGACGCCATGCGGCGGCCTCGAACATGTCGCCGTGGCGCGCGGTCAACTCGCCGAGCAACTCGTCGGACAGCCCGAGGAACGCGGGGAACTCCTCCGGGAACACGTCGCCCTCGCGCACCGAATACCACGGCTCAGCGGCCATTTCTTGCTCTGGGGTCTGCGGTTTCGGGATTTCGCGGAAGCGACACTCGCCCAGCCAGCACAGCTCGTCGTAGTCGTAGAACACCACGCGGCCGTGTCGCGTCACGCCGAAATTCTTCGGCAGAAGGTCACCGGTGAAGATGTTCATTTTCGCCAAGTCCTTGATGCAGCGGCCGTAGTCGGCGGCGGCGGCGTGCGCCTCGGCGGGCGGGGCCTCGCCGACGTGGAGGTTCAGCGGGCGCACGCGGCGCTCGAGATACACATGGCGCAGCACTACGTCGTCGCCCTCGCGCGCCACGCTCTCGGTGGTGGAGGCAAGGAGATCGGCGAGCAGGGCGGGGTCGAAGCGCGCGGCCGGCAGGCGCACCTGCTCGAACTCGTGCGCGTCCATCAGGCGGCCGGCGCGGTCGTGCTCGAAGACGAGGCGATACTTGGCCATCACGTCGCGGCGGGTGGCGTCCTTGGGGTAGTCGAACTGGTCGCGGATGAGCTTAAAGACCACGTCGTAGGACGGCAGCGTGAAGACGAGCATCACCATGCCGCGCGTGCCCTCCGCGGGGACGAAGCAGTCTTCCGATACGCGAAGGTGCCGGACGAGATCGCGGTAAAGCTCGGTCTTGCCGTGCTTGGAGAAGCCGATGGAGGTGTAGAGGTCGGACAGGCGCTTACGCGGCATCAATTCGCTGAGGAAGCGCACCAATTCATAGGGCCGCTTCACGTCGGCGTGGAAGTGCGAGCGCGTGAAGGAGAAGAGGATGGCGAGCGGGTTCTCGCCGGCGATCACCGCGTCCACGCGGACGCCGCGCGCGTCGTCGTGCCGCAACGCGAGGGCGAAGGGAAGAGCGTTTCCCTCCGCGCCGAGCGCGCGGCCGACGAGGAACGCGCCGTGGCCGCGGAAGAACAAGTCCGGCGCGATCTCCAGCGCCAGGGGAGGGAAGCCGAGCTGTTGCCCAAGGCGCGCGGAGACGGCGGCGGCGTCCCCGGCAAGCGCGGCGAAAGCCGGCGACTCCCAGCCCGAGGCCGCGCACAGCGCGCGGCCGACAAGCACCTCGGGCGGCGCGTCGGCGAAGCGCCGGTGGGCCGGCTCGCGCGGCGCGGTGGGCGGCGCGTCGAAATCGGTGTCCACGAACTCCACCCGCGGGTCCACGCCCACGGTGGCAAAGACGCGGCGGGTCAGCGAGTTGAAGAAGCTCTCGCCGATCTCCCATTCCTGGCACTCGGCGATGCGCGAGGAATACACCGCCTTGGCGGCGACCCAGAGCGCGCGGTCGCCGATGCGCTCGCCAGCCAGCGCGCGGATGGCGGCGACGAGTGGGTCGAGCAC
>CALMOL010000402.1 GCA_937871685.1 uncultured Verrucomicrobiota bacterium | reverse complement strand
GCGCAGGGAAGGGCTGCCGGCCGGCGTGCGCGTCGAGGTCAATGGTCGTGAGATAAGGCCGACGGACGAGACGGCGGCACTAGCCTTCGCCCTGCCGCTCGGCGCGGCCGCCGTGACCGTCAAGGCCACCGCCCCCGGCTATCGGCCGGTAGAAAAGAAGCTCGCTGCCGGGTCCGCCGAGCTGGGCGAGCCACTGGCCCTCTCGTTCAGCCGCACGACCGGCAAGGTGCAGACGCGCACGCCGGATGGACGGCCCGCGGATTGGTCGCGCATGCGCTTGGAATGGATCGGGCCGCTGCCAAGCGAGCCCGGCGTTCCCGCGGCGGCACCGGCGGAGGCGCGGATCGGCGAGTTCCCCAAGGATCTGCCCACGGGGTGCTATCGCGCGGTCCTGCCGGCGGAAACCCGCGGGGGCCTCTCTCTCGCAGAATACTCTCTGGGCGCCGAGATCACCGTGGTCGAGGGAACGGCGGGCACCACCGCCAGCCTGCCGGGCAGCTTTGCGGGAAAATATCGCGTGGCGTATGCCCGCAGCGCCGCCTCCGAACTGCGCTGGAACTTCGAACTGCGCCCTGCACTGGCGGAGATGACCGGCGGGGCCGTGCTGCGAGTCACCAAGGACGGGCGGAGCAACGACACAAAGTTAGATATCAGGTTCTTGCTGGACACCGTTGAGCCCGGCGCGGCCGGTCCGGTGTTGAAGGGTCGCTACCAAATCACCGTCGGGGGCAACACGGATCCCCTCGTGTCGTTCTCGCTCCGGTTTGAAAAAGGCAAGGCCGTCTTCGTCCCCGACACGCGCCAGGAGGCCTCGCATCCCGCCGAGCTCAAGCCCTGAAATGGAAGCCGCCCTGCCGCTCGACCACTACGAGATTCCCCGCAACGAAGACGGCACGCTGCTGGAGCTGGGCCGCGGCACCATGGGCGTCACCTACCGCGCCACCGACACCAAGCTGCGCGTGGACGTCGTCCTCAAGCTCATCCACCCCCAGTGCCTCCAGGACGAGCGCGCGCTGCGGATGTTCCTGCGCGAGGCGCGCGCCGCCGCCAAGGTGCGCCACCCGAACATCGCCGCGGTCATCTCCCTGCACGATGAGGAGCCCGTGTATTACACGATGGAATACGTGGCCGGCGTCTCGCTCTCGGCCCTCATCGCGCAGCGCGGCGGCCGCCTGCCCGCGGCCGAGGCGCTCGATTACGCTGCTCAGGTCGCCGCCGCCCTCAGCGCGCTGGAGCGCGAGCACATCGTCCACCGCGACCTGAAGCCGGGCAATCTCATGCTCCTCGCCGACGACGAGCGTCTCCACGGCCGTGTGGTCAAGGTGATCGACTTCGGCCTCGCCAAGGGCTTCCGCACCGAAGACGACGACGTTCTCTCCTACCTCGACTCCTCGCGCTCCCTGCCGCACTTCGCCGGCACGCCTGCCTACGCCAGCCCCGAGCAGTGCGCCGCCTCGCGCGACGTGGACACTCGCTCCGACATTTACTCGCTCGGCGTCATCCTGTGGGAATGCCTCTCGGGTAGCCGTCCCTTCTCCGGCTCGCCCGTGCAGGTGCTCGCCATGCACCAGTTCAAGGACCCGCCCTGGGAGCAGCTTGGCTGCGTGCGCCCGCTCATCGCCGATCTCCTGCGCGGCATGCTCGCCAAGGCGCCGGAGGACCGCTTCCAGACCCCTCGCCAAGTGCGCGACGCCATCACGCGTTGCCTACAGGAATACGGCGTGGGCGATGACGCGGGCGCCACCGTCGCGCTGGCGCCACCGCCGGTCGCCACCCCGCCCACTGAGGTTCCTGGGGCCGCGCCCATCGCGGCCGACGAGGCTACGCAAACCCTCCGTCTCGGCACGCGGCTGGCCGAGCGCTTTCGCCTCGGCGAGATGCTGGGCAAAGGCGACGGCGGGCGCTTGTTCATGGCCGTGGACACCGCCAACGACGACGACGTTGTGGCCGTCAAGATCCTGCGGCGCGCCCTGCTCGCCGACGCGAGCGCCGACCGTCTGGGCGATCTCCAGCGCGAGATCGAGGCGCAGCGCACCCTCAAGCACGCGGCCTTCCTGCGGCCGGTGCTGGGGCTTACTCGTTCCGGCGGCAGCGCCTTTTACGCCCGTGAATGGGCTGATGGCCTTTCGCTGCTCGACCTGCTGCGCGCGCGCGGCGCGCTCCAGGCGGCGGAGGCGTGGCGCTTGCTCAAGTCCCTGCCCGAGGCTCTCGACGAGGCCGCGCGCCGCAAGCTCACCTTCGCCGAGCCGCTGCTGCGCAAGCTCTTCGTCTGTCCGCCGCCCGGCGTGCCAGCCGCCGGCCTGCGCGTCGAGCCGCTCGACCAGTGGCCCGAGTTTCGCCTACGGTGGAACGCGGTGAGCTTCGGCGCCGGCTCGATCGGGGAGGCCTCGTTGAATGTCACCCGCGCCGCCGAGCCCGCCGTCGGCGCAGCCGAGGATCCCGTGCTGGGCCTGGCCATGCTCGTGCGCGAGGTGCTCGGTGGCCGGCCCCTGGCGAAGACGCCCCTGCCCGCGCTCTCCGACCAAGCCGACCAGGTGCTTCAACGCGCATTTGCCTCGCACGGCCAGGGCGAGGGCTTTGGCTCAGCAGAGGAATTCTGGGCCGCTCTCGTCGCCGCCGGCGGTCGCGCAGCTCGCCCTGGGCGCACCACGACCGTGTCCCCGCTGGCGCCCACCGTGGCGTTCGTCCCGGCCGGATCAGAAACCACGGAAGCCGACACTCGGCTGGGCCGCGAGAGCACTCTGCCCTCCCAGGATTTCGCCCCCTCCACGGTTCTTCCCAATGTCCTCCGGAAGCCTAGCGCCGCGCATCATCGTCCACTGGTGCGCACGGCGGCCTGGGGCGTGATGACGGTCTCGCTGGTGCTCCTCGCCGCCGCGCTCATCCCGCGCTGGCGCCGCGCGGCCGATGAACCGGCGGCCACTTTTATCCCTGCTGAATTGCCTGCGCTTTCTCCCGCCGCCACTTCTCCCC
>CALMOL010000401.1 GCA_937871685.1 uncultured Verrucomicrobiota bacterium | reverse complement strand
TGCAAGATGCGGTGGACGCCGCGATCGCCGGGCTGCCCGAGCAGCAGCGCCTCGCCGTGCTGCTGCGCCGGCACGAGGAAATGCCCTACGAGGACATCGCGCTCGTGCTGGAGCTGACCGTGCCCGCCGTGAAGAGCCTGCTGTTCCGCGCCCGCACCGTCCTGCGCGAGCGGCTGGATCGCTATCTTGCCCGGTAGTTCCCCGCCAACCCCTAGTTGACGCCGCGGCCGGTTTCCCAAGGATGTCCCGCGCAATCATGCCGGCCGCCCTGCTCCCCCCTCCTCGCCCGCGCGGACCCTACGCCGCCGCGTTGCTCGCCGTGCTGCTCGCCGCGATGGCGACGGCCGGCGAGATATCTCCGGTCCCTGCGCCGGAAGTTTCCGCCCTGCCCGCGGACCTGGAGCCCGGCTGGCCCGGTGGCGGTCCGGCGCTTCCGCCGGTCTCCACCACGCCCGGTCCCATCGAGATCACCTCGTCCACCGGCACCACGTTCATCAGCCGCGTCGCCACCGCCACGGGCAACGTCTCTTTCCAGCGCGACGGTGTCTCCATCTACGCCGACTACGGCGAATACGAGCTCGATTCCAAGCAGGCGCTCTTCCGCGGCCACGTCCGCATCTACCGCGACGGCCGCCTCATCCTCGCTGACCGCGCGGCCTACAACCTCCAGACCGGCGCCCTCGATACCGACAACTTCGCCGCCGCCCAGCTCCCCTTTTTCGTCGCCGGTCGCACCGCGGCGTCCACGGCGAAGGGCGCGCCGCTCTCTCTCACGGATGCCGAGCTGACCACGCACGACTCTGATCATCCCGACTACCGCATCGTCGCGCGCCAAGTCACCATCTACCCGGACGACCGCGTGGTTTACCGCGGCGTGAAGCTCTACCTCGGCCAGACGCCGATCCTCTACCTGCCCTATTTCTACACCTCGCTCGATCAGCGCGAGAACGCCGGGCTGGAGATCAATCCCGGCCAGTCCTCCATCGCCGGCGCCTTCCTGCTCATCAAATACGGCATCCCCCTCTCGCGCGTCGTCACCGCCCAGGCCGAGGTGGACTACCGCACCCGGCGCGGCCTCGGCATCGGCGCGAATTTCTTTTACCGACCGAACGCCCGCGAGTTTAAGAAGCGCGACGGCGGCGGCGATCTCCTGCGCTCCTTCGCCTTTTCCCCGATGGGCGAGAACGACGACGCCTCCACCGGTCCTGGCCGCGCCCCATACGACCCCGCCGACGCCGAGAAGGCCCTCTCGCGCTCCATCCGCGCCGTCGAGGGCGGCCAGCTCCTCACCTACTTCACCCACGACCGCCGCCCGGACCTCAACCGCACCAATTTGCCCCGCGTGCCCATCGAGTCGGACCGCTTCCGCGTGATGGTGCAGGACATCCATTTCTTCACCGACGACTTCCTTCTCAAGGTCAACGTCCACAAGCTTTCCGATCCCTACGTCCTCCAGGATTTCTTCCGGCAGGAATTCGTCCGCGACCCGCAGCCGGACAACAACGCCTCGCTGACCCTGCGCAAGGACAACTACACCATCACGCTCATCACGCGCGTCCAGCTCAACTCGCGCATCCAGGACGTGACCGAGCGCCTGCCCGAGCTGGTGGCCGAGTGGAAGCGCCAGGAAATCTTCCCCGCGTCTGGCCTGGGCATCTTCTACGAGGGGGAAACGGGTTTCGCCTCCCTGCGCCGCAACTTTGCTTCCGACGGCCTCAATCGGCCCGACTACCAGTTCCAGCGCTTCGACACGCTGCACCAGTTCACCCGGCCGACGACGATCGCCGGCTGGCTCAACGTGGCTCCCCGCATCGGCTTTCGCGGCACCTTCTACTCGAAAAGCGCGGCCAACCAGGACGTCGCCGACTCGCTCGTCCTCTCGACGTTCTCTGCCGACCAGCAGCCGCGCCCCATCGCCCCCTTCGCCATCACGGATGCGGTGTGGCGGCCCATGGTGTTCGCCGGCATGGACGCCTCCTTCAAGCTCTCGCGCGTGTATTCCATCGAGTCGCGCCTCCTGGGCCTGGACCGCGTGCGCCACATCGTGCAGCCCTTCGTCAACTTCCAGATTCAGGACAACGTGGCCCCGACCAACCGCGTCCCCCTGCCGGCCGACCGCCAGCAGCCCACCACGCAGCTCGACCCGCTCGATCCCTCGCTCTTCACCGCGGTGGATTCCATCCGGCCGCAGACCACCGCGCGCTTCGGCGTGCGCCAGCGCCTTCAGACGCGACGCGACGCGCTGACCTTTAACTGGATGGAGCTCGACTCCTATTTCCAGCGCGAGTTCCGCGGCTCGTCCGCGCGGCGCACCGGCGTGTCCAATTTTTACAACAACGCCCGCTTCCGCCCCGTGCCGTGGGCCGCGCTCGTGGTGGAAACGCAGGCCCCGCTGGCGAAGGGCGGCTTCACCGAGATCAATTCGGCGGTCCGCTTCATGCCGGCGCGCAACGTGGAGTTGGAAGTCGGCCATCGCTATCTGCAGAATAACCCATTCTTCCCTGACTCCTCGCTGATGACTTACCGCGGGTTCTGGCGCGTGGACGAGAACTGGGCCGTGGGCGCCGGCGGCCGCCTTGAGTTCGACGACCGCGTCTTCGAGCAGCAGACCTACACGGTCTATCGCGACCTGACGAGCTTCGTGGGCAGCCTGAGCGCCGTGATCAACAACAACCGCTCCACCAAGGATTACGGCGTGGTCTTCTCCGTCACGCTGAAAGACCTGCCCCGCCTGACCGAGTCCTTCACGGCCAACCCGAGCCAGAGCACCTCCACCAGCCCCGCCTCCACGATGACCGGCGGGCAATGAGGGCGGTGAAGACTCGCCGCTCTTGCATTTCACGCATCGACCCGTCGCATCGGCGTGACTGGGCAGGGCGATTTCCAACCCCATCCCTGAGGCCTGCAAAAAAGAAGAAGGGCGCTGTTGCCAGCGCCCTTCGGAAATTGGTTGCGGGGAGAGGATTTGAACCTCTGACCTTCAGGTTATGAGCCTGACGAGCTACCGGGCTGCTCCACCCCGCGATTTGTAGAAGGTGACCATACAGCCTCCCCGCAAACGCGCAAGCAAGTTCGTGTCAGTTTTTATCCACCGAGTATTTCCCCGGTCCGATGAACAGGAAGCAGAAGAAGAGAAGCGCATAGTGGATCGTCTGCCAAGCCTTCGGCAGGCCGCCCTCTCCGTTCAGGTTCACGAGCGTCGCCACCGCCATCGTGAAGCACAGCAGCCCGGACGCCGGCCGGAACAGGAAGCCGGCCGCGAAGAAAAGCGCGCCGATGCACTCGGAAAACGCCGCCAGGAAGCCCCACATCGCCGGCGCAAAGCCGATGTGCAGCAGCTTCATCGCGCCGCCCACCTTCGCCCACGCGGCCGGGCCCCCCGCAAGCTTGGGCCACCCCCAGGCGAAGGCGAAGGACAAGCCGAACCCCAGCCGGAAGAGCAAGAGGCCGAAGTCGCGGAACTTGGTGAGCGAGGTGAGGATCATGGAGTTGCTCCCCGCACCCTAGCCGGGTCGCTCCGCTCGGCTGCCGATTTTCGATTGAAGGCAGGCGGGAAAGGCGGCCACGAAATCGGGCGGCGGCCAATCGGCAACTGAGCAAAGCGAAGAAGCCAAGGTGCCTGGGGCAATTGGAATTGGAAATCGGCGGCTCGCGTGTTATCGCCCGCGTCCCATGAACCCGAAGAAAATCATCGTCGCCTACTCCGGCGGGCTGGACACCTCCGTGATCCTCGGCTGGCTCAAGGAAAGCACGGGCGCGGAGGTCATCGCCTTCTGCGCAAACATCGGCCAGGAGGAGGAGCTGCGCGGCCTCGGCCCCAAGGCGCGCAAGACCGGCGCCTCGAAGGTGGTCATCGACGACCTCCAGGAGGAGTTCGCGCGCGACTTCATCTTCCCGCTGATCCGCGCCGGCGCGATCTACGAGGGCCAGTATTTCCTCGGCACGAGCATCGCCCGGCCGCTCATCGCCAAGCGCATGGTGGAAATCGCCCGCGCGGAAGGCGCCGACGCCCTCGCCCACGGCGCCACCGGCAAGGGCAACGACCAAGTGCGCTTCGAGCTTACGGCCGCGGCGCTCGCGCCGGAGCTGAGCGTGATCGCGCCTTGGCGGATGGAGGAGTTTCGCGGGGAATTCCCCGGCCGCGCCGAGATGATCGCGTGGTGCGAGAAGAAGGGCATCCCCGTGCAGGCCACGGCCAAGAAGCCCTACTCGACCGACCGCAACCTCCTGCACATCTCCTTCGAGGCCGGCATTCTGGAGGATCCGTGGTTCGACGCCTTCGCGCCGGCCAACCGCGAGATGTTCGTCCTATCGGTCGCGCCCGAGGAGGCGCCGGACAAGGCGGAATACGTGACGCTTGAGTTCGAGCGCGGCGACTGCGTGGCCGTCAACGGCCGCGCGATGAACCCGCTCGGCGTCATGCGCGCGCTGAACCGGCTCGGCGGCAAGCACGGCGTCGGCCGCGTGGACATGGTCGAGAACCGCTTCGTGGGGATGAAGTCGCGCGGCGTGTATGAGACGCCCGGTGGCGCGATCCTCCACTTCGCGCACCGCCAGCTCGAAAGCCTCACGATGGACCGCGAGGTGATGCACCTGCGCGACGGCTTGATTCCGAAATACGCCGAGCTGGTCTATAACGGCTTCTGGTTCGCGCCCGAGCGCGAGGCCCTGCAGGCCTTCGTCGAGGACACGCAGAAGACGGTGTCCGGCACCGTGCGCGTGAAGCTCTACAAGGGCGGCATCTACGCGGCCGGACGAAAGTCTCCCCTCTCCCTTTACCACCCGCACATCGCCACGATGGAGGCCGATCCCACGCAGGCCTACAACCAGGGCGACGCCACCGGCTTCATCGCCCTCCAAGGGCTGCGCCTCAAGGTCGCCTCCCGTGTGCAGGCGGAGGCCGGCGCGGCAAACGCGCCGAAGAAGTGACGCCGTGTCTCCCGAGACCTTTGAGCGGGAATACTTGATCTGCCCGCCGCGGAGCCTTGTCTTGCTGAAGGCGCCCGCGACGGAAGTGCGTCGCATCGCAGAGCTCGGTCGCGCGCATGCGTCCGAGATTTGGCTGGCGGAAGTGGCAGCCAGTTCATTGACGCTTATCAAGTGGCCTCTCGACGCCGGCGCGGACTGCGCCCACCGTTTTTCCCAGGCCCTGGGCGTGCGAGCGCTTCATCTCTGGCACGAGGACACCAGCGCGTGGGCCGGCTACACCTTCTTCATCGACGGCGAGCGCGAGGAAGCTTTCGAATTCGGCCCGAACGACGAAGAAAGCGATTACTCCGCAGAAGCTTCGGGACACCCGCAGATGCTCAAGCCCATCAAGTGCAAAGGATGGACGCAGGCAGCCCGGGATGACAAGGATGACTTCCACTATTTCGGCGCGCCTCGTCTTCTCGATGAACTGCGGCCAGGGTGGGAGTTCATCATCCGGCGCGTTTGGGCACTCGACTTCGCCCTTCCCGATGAATATCCGCGCGAGCAGGCCGTGCGTTTGACCCCACCTTGAGGACGTTCTTCAGAGGTAGTCTCACGCCGGGAATCTCATCGCCAGAGCTCGGCAGCAGACGGGCCGACCGACGAGAGCGCGGTGGCACCGGGAGAAGGCATCGAGCGTTCCGTGGAGCACCACGGCCACTTGAGGCTAGATCCAAGCTTCCGGCGGGAACCTTGGAACCTCCCGCGGGGATTTCCAGATTCCCCTCAGGGAGGTCTCCCGGTGCCCGCAGGGAGTTCAAGGGTTCCCGTGGCCAGGGTTCCAGGTGTCCGCGGTGACTTCCCAGGTCCCCGCGGGGAGTCGGAAGCGTGCCGCGGGAAGGTTGGAGGGTGCCCTCGGGGAGGTCCGGAAATCCTTCGAGAACCCTTGAGTGTCCCCGCGAGGGGTTCCCCGACCCCCCCAAGGGGGTTGGAAGGTTCCCAAGAGACCCTCGCAAGCTCCGCTCGGGGGGGTTCAACCTTCGCGGGGGAAAGGTCCGGAAGCAGCCCTTGGGGTGCGGGAACCAGATACGGACCGGTTTCGCCGATCCTGCGCCCGGAGCGCAAGGCCTTGGGACTCGCCCTTTCCTGAGCGTGCCACGGCGAGAATGCCGCCGGACGGGGTCAGTCGAGGTCGATGCCCCAAATCCTCGCTGCCACGGTAACCCAGCGCCGAGTCCGTCGAAAAACCGCTTTAACGATTTGCCGAGGTCTCCGACGCCATCGGCTCACTGGCCTCTCCCCCTCCGAACTGGAGGTCGTAAAGCTTCCGATACAGCCCGCCCCGCGCGAAAAGCTCGGCGTGCGTGCCGCGCTCGACCACGCGGCCCTCGTCCAGCACGATGATTTCGTCGGACGCCAGCACGGTGCTCAGGCGGTGGGCGATGGCGATCACGGTGCGCCCGGCCGACAGGTCGGCCAACGCTTCCTGCACGAGGCGCTCGCTCTCGGTGTCGAGGGCGCTCGTGGCTTCGTCGAGCAGGAGGATCGGCGCGTCCTTGAGCAGGGTGCGCGCGATGGCCAGGCGCTGCTGCTGGCCGCCGGAAAGCTGGCCGCCCTTGTCACCGGCCACCGTTTCGTAGCCGCCCGGCAGGCGCTCGATGAACTCGGCGGCGTGCGCACGACGCGCGGCCTCCTCGATCTCGCCCCGCGTCGCGCCCGGCCGGCCGAAGGCGATGTTGGCCGCCACGGTGTCGTGGAAGAGGAAGCCCTCCTGCGTGACGACGCCGATCTGCTCGCGCAGCGAGCGCTGCGTCCACTCGCGCACATCGCGTCCGCCGAGCGACACGCAGCCTTCCTGCGGGTCGAAGAAGCGCTGGAGCAGCGCGAACACCGTGCTCTTCCCCGAGCCGCTTCGGCCGACCAAGGCGTAGGACTTCCCCGGCTCGAACCGTAGCGTCACGTCCGCCAGCGCGGGCGGCAGCTCCGGGCGGTAGCGGAAGGTCACGTCCTCCAGCGCGAGGATGCCCCGCGCCTCCGGGCGCGCCAGCTCGCGCGCGTCGGGGAGGTCCAGCACCGTGGGCTCGGCTTCGAGCAGGGCGAAGATATTCTCCGTGGCCGCGCGACCCTGCTGGAGGATGAGGTGCATCTTCGAGAGCGTCTTCACCGGCTCATACAGCAAAAAGGTTCCCCCGAGCAGCGCGAAGAATGCGTCCGAGGTCATCCCGATGGTGTAAGCGTAGAGGAGCGCCAAGCCCGCGCCGAGCGCGGCTACGGCCTCCACCATCGGCCCTACGGCCTCGGAAGCGGCGCGTGCCTTCATCGAGGCGCGGAATTGCTCGGCCGCCGAGCGCGCGAAGGCCGCCGCCTGCACGTCCTCGCGCGCGAAGGACTTGATCACGCGGATGCCGGCGAAGGTTTCCTGCAACGTCACGGTCATCGCGGAATGCTCGCGCTCCTCCTTTTCGCCCGAGCGGCGCATCCGCTTGCCGAAGTGCCGCACCGGCAGGATGCACAGGGGGAAGAGAAGCACGCACGCGAGCGTGAAGCGCCAGTCCAGCCACAGCAGCGTGCCCACGCCGATGAGCACCGCGAAGGGCTGCTTGACGAGGTCGGCGCTCACCGAGGCCAGCGCGAACTGCGCGGCAGCCGCGTCGTGCGTCACGCGCGAGATCAATTCGCCGGAGCGCGCGCGGCCGAAGAAGTCCAGGCTCTGCCCCACGAGGCGAGCGAACACCTTCTCGCGCAGGTCGCGCAGCACGCGCAGCGCCACCCAATGCATGCAGTAGGCATTGAGGAAGGCGAAGAGCGAGCGCAGCAGCATCACCGCCGGGATGGCCCCGCACGCCGCGATGATCCAGGCGGTGGGGGCGCGCCGCTCCGCCGGCCGGCCGGCGTCGGGCTTGCCGGCGGAGAGCACGCCGAGCAGCCCGCCCACGCTCCGGGCGAGCACCCATCTCAGGATCAGAGCCTTCACGGCGAGCCACATCGGGCGATCTCCTCGGGTCCGCGGACGACGGCGACGGCGCGCGGTCGCGCCGGTCCCCTAGTCAACGC
>CALMOL010000400.1:9622-15066 GCA_937871685.1 uncultured Verrucomicrobiota bacterium | reverse complement strand
ACTCGAAACAAGCGCCGAAAGGAACGGCAAGCGCCGGGAGCCCCCAGTTGCGCGCCTTCTCGCTTTCGGCGCTTTGACCTTTCGGGCCTTGTTTCGAGTTTCGAACTTCGAGTTTCGAGTTTTCCCCGGCGAGCGCCGACGGGGAAAGCGTTTGCGCGCGGCTCCGGGCGGTGGGAAATCATCCGCCCCTTTCCCTCCCGGCCCTCCGGCCGCGTTTTTTAA
Organism: uncultured Verrucomicrobiota bacterium; assembly: GCA_937871685.1. Classification (GTDB taxonomy): domain Bacteria; phylum Verrucomicrobiota; class Verrucomicrobiia; order Chthoniobacterales; family SZAS-18; genus SZAS-18. The sequence continues at coordinate 14,844 of CALMOL010000400.1, read as the reverse complement.
TCCTGCACCCCTTCCGGTCCCATGCCCGCCGCCAACGATCTCCGCAAAGGCCAGGCCATTCGCTACAACGGCGACGTGGCCATCGTGCTCGAAGTCATGCACCGCACGCCGGGAAACCTGCGCGCCTTCGTGCAGGCCATCATCCGCTCCATCAAGACCGGCAAGTCGGCCGACGTGCGCTTCACGTCCACCGAGAAGGTGGAGCTGGTCGAAGTGGACCGCCGCACGCTGGAGTTCTCCTACAAGGATCGCGACGGCTGGTTCTTCATGGACCCGGAGTCCTACGACACCATCCAGCTTTCCGAGGAACTCGTCGGCGACGCGAAGGATTACCTCACCGAGAACATGAAGGTCGAGGTGCTCTACGCCGAGGACAAGCCGGTGGAAGTTTCCCTGCCCAGCACCGTGACCATGAAGATCGTGGAATCGGCCGACGGCGTCCGCGGCGACAGCGCCAACAACGTGCAGAAGCCCGCCAAGCTGGAGACCGGCAAGATCATCCAGGTGCCCCTCTTCATCAAAGAGGGCGAGCTGGTGAAGGTGAACACCTCCAACGGCCAGTATCTCGGCCGGGCGTGACGCCGGAGCCGCGCGACGACGCGCCACCCCCGCCGGGGGAAGCCCCCGCGAGCGCCGAGCCGCCGGTCTTCGACGCCGACGGCGCCCTCACGCGCGAATACCTGCTGGCCCGCGGCCGCTGCTGCGAGAACGGCTGCCGGAATTGCCCGTGGGGCTTTGCCGCGGTGCGGCAGTCGCCGAGTCTGCTCCCGCCTTCCTAGCCGCGCGGCCAGTCCCGCGGCGGGTAATCCAGCCGCGCCACCATCTCCGCGCGCGGCATCCGGCGACGCGAAAGGATGCGCCATTTCTCGTTCACCTTGGCGACGCGGAAGGCCGTGTAGTAGCGGGGCGCGCGCTCGTTTGGCTCCGCCGTGAGCACCCAAAGATCCCCATCCATTCGCACGACGCCGTAGGCGTATTGCCACGTGGCGCGCGAGACGAGGTGCATGAGCGCGGCCTTGTCCGCCGCGGCAAGGCGGACCGAGGGCGCCGCTTGCACCCGGGCGAGGTTCACCTCGTAGTGATGCTCCCGGCCGCCGACGCACGCTTGCAGAGCCAAGGAGGCGAGGAGGACGGGCAGGAGGGTGAGCTTCACGGTGAGGGAGGTTCAGGGGCGAGCCGCCATCTGTCCAACGCCGCGGTGGGCATCGGCATCAATCGCCGGCGTGCTCGCCGCGAAGAGGGCCGCGGCCCGCTTGACACCGCCCCGGCGGGGCCGAGTCTCGCGACCAGCCCCCAAACAAGGAGACGTATCATGCTGATGACCGCCGCGGACTTCCGCGAGTCCCTTCGCTCCCGCCGCCCGCGGGTTTTCCTGGACGGCCAGGCCGTGGAAAGCGTGGCGGACGAGCCGCGGCTCGCGCCCGGCATCAACGCCATCGGCGTGACCTACGACTTCGCGCTGCGGCCGGAGCACGCCGCGCTCATGACGGCGCGGCAGGGCACCTCCGGCAAGACGGTGAACCGGATGCTCCACATCAACGAGACTTCCGGCGACCTGCTTCAAAAGCTGGAGGCGGTGCGCCTCGTCTGCCGCGAGTCGGGCTGCGCGCAGCGCTATCTCTCGCACGACGCGCTCAACGGCCTCTTCCAATCCACCAAGCGCGCCGACGACGCGCACGGCACCGACCGCCACGCGCGCTTCCTCGCCTACCTGCACCGCGTGCAGGACGAGGACCTCACGCTCGGCATCGCCATGACCGACGCGAAGGGCGACCGCTCCAAGCGCCCGGGCCAGCAGGCGAACCGCGACGTTTACGTCCACGTCACCGAGCGGCGGCCGGACGGCATCGTGATCCGCGGGACGAAGGCCATCGTCACCGGCGCGCCCTACATGCACGAGTTCCTCGTGATGCCGTGCCGGACGCACACGGCCGAGGACGCGGACTTCGCGGTGTGCTGCGCGGTGCCGGTGGACGCGCCCGGCGTGACGATCGTCACCCGCCCGGCGGGCCGGCCCGGCGAGGCGGCGGCGAAGTTCTCGGCGAAATACGGCCAGGCCACCGGCGTGGTGCTCTTCGACGACGTGTTCGTGCCGCACGAGAACGTGTTCTTCGACGGGCAGCACGAGGAGGCCGGTTTCCTCACCACGTCCTACGCCACGCACCACCGGCATTCGTGCATCGCGGCGCGCGCGGGTTTCGGCGACCTGCTGATCGGCGCGGGCGCGCTGATGATCGAGGCGAACGGGCTCAACCCGGACCGCCACGGGCACATTCGCGACGCGATGGTGGAGCTGATCACCATCGTCGAGGGCTTCTTCGCCTGCGGCGTGGCGGCCTCCGTGTATTGCGTGAAGGACCCGGCCGGCTCGGTGATGCCGGACGCGGTGTTCTCGAACATCGGCAAGCTCCTGCTGGCGACGAAGATCTACGACATGCATCGCGTGGCGCACTACGTGTCGGGCGGCCTCGTCGTGGCGCTGCCGGGGCCGGACGAGGACCACAACCCCGAGACGCAGGCCTCGCTCTCGGCCGTGCTCGCCGGCCGGCCGGACATCCCCGCGGCGCAGCGCCTCGAAGTGGCGCGCCTCGTGGAGGACCTGACGGCCTCGCACCAGGGCGGCTGGTATTCCATGATCTCGCTCCACGGCGGCGGCTCGCCCGAGGCAATGAAGCGCGAGATCTGGCGCAACTATCCCGTGATGGAGAAGGTGGAGCTCGTCGAGCGCCTGCTCGACCGCGGCGTGCTGGCCGGCGACGGCACCCGCGAGACCCGGCAGCCCGGCCGCTGCTGCGTGAAAGGTTGCGAGGCACCGACCGCGCTCGACTTCGCGAGCCGCGCGCCCGCGGTGCTGGCCGGAAGCGCGGCGGAATAGGCCTGCGCCTACTTCCCGCCGGCTGCGCCGGCGAGGAAGCCGCGGATGGCCTCGTTGAGGAACTGGTTGTCGTCCGGAAACACGCCGCCGGCCGTGGCGTGCCCCAGAACCTTCTGCGGACTGATGGTCACATACTTCGCCCCGGGGACGTGGTCGGCCACATACTTGGCCTCGGCCTCGGGGTTGAGCAGGTCATTCTGGGCGGCGAGGACGAGGGTGCGCGCCTTGATCGAGCCGAGCGCGCGGTCGTAGTCGCCGTTGAAGCCCTGGGTCTGGCTGACGTCGTGCTGGTCATAGGCCCAGGACTGGTAGATCCAGTCGTTGGCGTCGATCCGCTTCCAGCCGGCCTCGGCCGACTTGTCGAGGAACTCCTGGATGTCGCCGGCCTTCGGGAACTGGCTGGCGTGGGCCGCCGGGGTCCGCACGATGAGCCCGCCGAAGAGGCTGGCCCAGAGCTTCATCCCGCGCTCCGGCTGGCTGGTGTAATTGCCGCCGGCCCAGGCGGGATCGAGCATGATCAGGTCGCGCATCGAGCGCGTGATGCCCAGCGTCCAGGGCGTCACCCGCCCCAGCGGGACGATGGCGACGATCTGCTCGACCATCTCCGGGTGGCTCACGCCCCATTGGATCGCCTGCATGCCGCCCATCGAGGCGCCGGTGACGACGGCCAGCCGCTTGAGGCCGAATTTCTCGACCACGAGGCGGTGCTGGGACTCGACCATGTCGCGCAGGTTGAAGACCGGGAACTGCATGCGCGGCTGCCGGCGGCTGTTCGACGGGGAGGTGGTCAGGCCGTTGCCGATCGCGTCCACGCAGATCACGAAGGATTTGGCGGGATCGAAGCCCCGGCCCGGGCCGATCAGGAAGTCGATCCGGTGGTGGTTCCCGCCGATGGCGCTCAGGACGAGCACCGCGTTGGACTTGTCGGCGTTCAGCGCGCCGTGGGTGACGAAGGAGACTTGGCAATCGAGGATGACCTGCCCGTTCTCCAGCTTGAAATCACCAAGCGAGTGCAATTGGTGAGGCGGCTCGTCCGGCTTGTGCGCCCGGGCCAAGCCCGACAGGCAAATCGTGGCGAAAAGCGCGAGGAGAAGGCGAGGGAAGCGAGCGGGACGCATGGAAGAAGGGAGGATGACGAAGCTATGCATCGCTACGGAATGACATCCAGTTCGTTGCACCCGGTGATCAGCGGGCGAAGCGCCTTGCCTGTCTCCACGGGTCCGCGCCTCTACTTATGATGTAACCAACCGCGCGCCCGCCGGGTCCCACACTCTGCCATCTGGGAGGGTGGCCCACGACCGAACGCGGGAAATACGGCCTGAGCCGGGCATCGCGCCCGCTCCAGCCCGGCCCGCGTTCGGCGTGGAACTTCCCGCGCCGGCTGCCCTGGCCGAAGGGCACGAAGGAAGGACGCTTTCAAGCCATCCGCGCCACGCATCCCTCGTTCCAGTGCACCCCTGCCTTCCTTGGTGCCTCCCGCCAGAAGTCTCGGGGCGATAGGATTCGAACCTACGACCTCCTGGTCCCAAACCAGGCGCTCTACCAGGCTAAGCTACGCCCCGTCACTTTGGCTGCCGCGGGAGCGACAGGGTGCACTCATACGCGTGCCGGATCGTCCGCGCAACCGCGCTCCCACCATTCCGCGTGGAGCAGACCCCACTCGAAGGATTGCCGGTCGCGCCGGACGAAGCCATGGCGCGCCAACTCGGGCGCGTAATCCGGCAGCTGCCGCGCACGCAGGCCCGTCGCGACGCGGAAGAAACCGTAGGCCAGCGCCAGGATCGCGCGCGCCCGCCAGCGGGCGAACCTCGGTCGCGCCGGCACCGCGAATTCCGACACCAGCCAGCGCGCCTTGGGCGTCGCGCCCGCGGCTAACGCGGCGATCACGGCGCCGATCTCGCCCGGCGGGAAACAATCGAGAAAGAAGTGCGTCACGATGAGGTCGAACGCGCCCGCCGCCGCCTGCCACCGCGGCAGTTCGCCGACGATCCCTGCCACCCGCGCCGGCCGCGCGGTTGCGTCCCAGCGCCGCCGCGCGCGCTCCAGCATCGCGGCGGACGCATCGACGACGGTGAATTCCGCGTTCGGCCACGCCGCCGCGGCGGCCGGCAGGAAACGCCCGTGCCCTTCGCCCGCGAGCAGCGCGCGGCGCACGCCGGATACACTTCCCAGCCACGCCTCGCGGCAGCGCTGGAGCCGGCCGCCGGCCGCGAATGCTTCCATCCATCCGTAATGCGGCGCCAGCCGGTCAAAGCCACGCGCGGTCGATCTCATGGCCGGCCGGCCCGCGACCACCACAGGCCCGCCGCGAGGCCGCCGGCGCAGTAGGCGGCCACATCGAGGACGT
>CALMOL010000400.1:0-9612 GCA_937871685.1 uncultured Verrucomicrobiota bacterium | reverse complement strand
GCTGGTCGGAGCAGGAACTGCTGGCGCGACCCTTCGTCGAGATCGTCGATCCGGTCCAGAACGGCGTCGTCGTCCCCGGTCACGTTCATCAAATGCGGGCCGATCCATTCAAAAAGCACCGACCACAGCACGAGGTGGAAGACGATTTCCCCCCACCGCGGCGGTGCATCGTCAGCACGCAGCCGGAGGAAGCGATGCGCCCACAGCACCGGCGGCAGCGCGCAAGGGATCAGCCAAAGGTCGTTGAACTGCCCGTGCAGAAAGGGCGACGTCACGCGCGGCTTCACCACCCAGCGGTTCGCGGCGTAAGCCACGCAGCCCAGCCACCAAAGCGCATCGCGCCAGAACGCGTAGGGCCGGGGCGGCCGCATCCTCAGAGCAGCAGGAGGATCAGCATCCCCGAGAGCAGCGCGATGAGAACCTTTGCAGCGAAGACGAGCAGGGTCATGCCGTAGGATAGAAGTTCGCGTCTGTCTGTCGCTGGAAAAGCCGTCAGCTTCGCGGGGCGCGAGCCTTACAAGCCGCTCGGGTGATCGATCCACTCCCACGGCAATCCCCAGCGCGCCGCGGCCCACTCCGCCAGCGCACGCACGCCGAAGGTCTCCGTCGCGTAGTGGCCGCCGTAGAGGACGTTCACGCCCAACTCCTCGGCGAGGCCGAAGGTCCAGTGCGGCCCTTCGCCGGTGACGAAGGTGTCCACGCCGGCCGCGGCCGCCTCGCGCAGTTCGCCGCCCGCGCCGCCGGTGACCACGCCGACCACGCGGCTCTGCACCGGGCCACCGGGACAAACGCGCACCGTCGCCCCGCCCGTGGCCGCTCCGAGCCGACGCGCCAATTCTTCGCGCGAAAGCGCGAGCGGCGCCTTCAAGCCAACCGGCACGCCCTTCGTCGGCAAGAACGACTCCGGATTCTCCAAGCCAAGCGCGCGGGCGAGAAGCGCGTTGTTGCCGAGTGTCGGGTGAATATCCAGCGGCAGGTGCGCGGAATACACCGCCACGCCGGCAGTGATCATCCGCCGCCACATTTCCCAGGCCGCGCCGCGCAACGGCCGCGCACCGTTCCAAAACAAGCCGTGGTGCACGAGCAGCAAGTCCGCGCCGAGGTCAGCCGCCCGCGCGATCGTCGTGGGATTCGCGTCCACCGCCGCGGCGAGACGCGTCACGCGGCCGGCGGCGTTGGGCACCTGAAGGCCGTTGTGCGCCTGCGGCCAGTCGGAGATCTCGGCAACGCGCAGCTCGGCGTCGAGCGCGGCGGCGATTTCATCGAGGGGCACGGAATTCATGCGGAGAAAGACCGAGAGGATAGAAGATGGAGGAGGGCAGGGGGCGCTGTCTCCTCATGGAGGCGTCCTTAATGCGAGAACCGCTTCCTGCCATCCTTCATCTTCCATCCTCTCGGCCTTCCGTGTTCCGCGGCTTGTCATCCAGCCGCTTCCCCTGTATCGCAGCGCCCCTTTTATGCTATCCGCCGGAATCGTCGGGCTGCCCAACGTCGGCAAGTCCACCCTCTTCAACGCCGTCACCCGCACCCGCAAGGCGCAGGCGGCCAACTACCCCTTCTGCACCATCGACCCCAACGTGGGCGTCGTCACCGTTCCCGACGCGCGCCTCGCCGTGCTCTCCAAGCTCTCCGGCTCGCAGAAGACCATCCCCGCCGCCATCAACTTCGTGGACATCGCCGGCCTCGTGCGCGGCGCCTCCGCCGGCGAGGGCCTGGGGAATCAATTCCTCTCCCACATCCGCGAGGTGGACGCCATCGTGCAGGTCGTCCGTTGCTTCGAGGACGCCGACATCCACCACGTCGCCGGCACCGTCGATCCCGTGCGCGACATCGAGACGATCAACACCGAGCTGATCCTCGCCGACCTCGCCTCTGCGCAAAAGCGCCGCGACCGCCAGTCCAAGGCCGCCCGCGGCGGCGACAAAGTCGCGCAGGCCGAGCTGGTGCTCCTCGACCGCCTCATCCCCCATCTCGATTCCGGCAAGCCCGCCCTCCTCCTCCCGGTGGAAGAGAACGAGAAGCCCCTCCTCCGGTCCTTCTTCCTCCTCTCCGGCAAACCCACCATCTTTGCGTGCAACGTCGCCGAGGCCGACCTCGCCGCCTTCGCCGGCGGCAAGACCGACACCGACACGCCCGCCGCGCGCCACGTCGCCGCCGTGCGCGCCTACGTCGCCTCCCACCTCGACACCGAAGCCGTCGTCATCTCCGCGCAGATCGAGAGCGAGCTGGTCGATCTCTCCGAGGAAGAATCCGCCGACTACCTCCGCGAGCTGGGCGTCGGCGACGAAGGCTCCGGCGTCGGCACCCTGATCCGCGCCGTCTATCACCTCCTCGGCCTCCAGACCTACCTCACCACCGGCGAGAAGGAAACGCGCGCCTGGACCATCCGCCGCGGCGACAAGGCCCCCGCCGCCGCCGGCGTCATCCACACGGACTTCGAGCGCGGCTTCATCGCCGCCGAAGTCACCGCCTACGACGAGTTGGTCCGCCTCGGCTCCTTCGCCAAAGCTCGCGCGGCCGGCACGCTCCGCATCGAGGGCAAAGAATACGTGATGCGCGACGGCGACGTGGTCGAGTTCCGCTTCAACGTGTGAGTCGGGGCGTGGGCGGGCGGCTCGTATCCGGCTGCCTTGCCGTGGGCTCCCAACTCCCAAATCCAACTGGGGGCCCGAACGCAGAAGCAGCGATGCCTTGAAGGTCATCCGGCCGGCAAGGCCGGATGCGGCGGGCGCCGTTCGCGGTGCCGCTGGCAGGGAGCTGCCGCGCTCTGTCCGGCCCAGCCACGCCGTTTAGGCGGACTTCACCCGGCTCCAGAAGGGGAGGATCTGAGGCGAGGCAATCGTCCTCCGAGGTCAGATGACTTTCATCTGAGTTCAGATGGATTTCATCTGCACTCAGATGAGTTTCGTCTGCACTCAGAACTCGGACATCTGAACGCAGACGCACTTGATCTGCACTCAGACCAAAACCATCTGCACTCAGACGAAGTTCGTCTGAACGCAGATGGCCGGCATCTGAACGCAGAAGCCTTTCATCTGAGTGCAGATCAAAACCATCTGAACGCAGACGAAGTTGGTCTGCACGCAGACGAAAACCGTCTGAACTCAGAACCTTTTCGTCTGAACGCAGACGGGGAGGCATCTGAGTGCAGATGAGGGGTCATCTGCACTCAGATGGGACCCCATCTGACCTTGGCTCGCGTCCAGAAGTCGCCGGTGGGGGGGTTGCCGCCGCCTGTTTTTCTCCCCGCCAAACGATTCAGCAACTTCCGTGACGCTCAAGCGCGAAGCTCGCCGTGGGTGACGGAAGGCGCGCCGCTCCAGCCTTCGTTGGCGGCGGCGATCGCGTAGAACAGGATGCCGGCGATCACCTCGCGCGAGACCGGCGCGGTCGCGCGGTAGTTTGTGCCGCCTGGGCGCTCCACCGATTCGGCGGAACGCTCGATCTGCTGGTGGAGGCGGTCCGCCAGCTGGCCGGCCAGCGTGAGGCCGGACTGGGTGTCGCGCGTGAGAAGGGAAGGATACTGCGAGTTCATGATCTGGTTTGGGCAGGAAGAGACGGCGACGAAGAGCCGAAGCGGCGGAAGATTCGGACGACCCAGCCGGAAACGCGGGCCATCCAGCCGGCGGAAAGGCCGAGGCGGTTCCGGCGTTGCGGCGAGGCGCCGCGGGCGCTGAGCAAATCGACCACGCGGGTGCGGCCGAACATCGCGGCCAGCATCAGCGGGGTCATGCCGCCGCCTTGGTCCGCGTCGATCTCGGCGCCGTGGTCGAGGAGGAGCGAGACGATTTCCAGCTCTCCTTTGAAGGCCACGCCGCCGAGGGGCGTTTGGCCGCGGTCGTTCCGCCGGTCCACCTCGGCGCCGCGCTCCAGCAGGAGGCGCGTCGTGTCGAGGTGGCCGTGATAAGAGGCGAGCATCAGCAGCGTCTGCCCCTTGGAGTCGGCGAGGTTAGCGGGCAGGCCGGACGCCAGCATCGCGGCCAGCGTTTCGGTTTGCCCGCCGCGCGCGCAATCGAGCGCGAGGAGCTGGAGCTCGGCGTAGCGCTGCTCCTCCGCTTCGGTGACGACGGCTTGCATGGCTCGTGGGATCGCAGGGCGAATCAAGCCGTGGCGCCGGCCATGGTGGGCACGGAGTCGTTCGACGGCGTGGGCTTCCACTCGAACTCGAGCGCCTTGGCGACGCCCGCGGCGTAGGCCGGATCGGCGCGGTGGAAGTGGCCGAGCTGGCGCTGCACGATCTCGGGCGGCACGCCCTGCATGGCGCCGGCGATGTTGGAGAAGAGCTGCTCCTGCTGGTGCGGCGACATCAGGCGGAAGAGGTTGCCCGGCTGCGTGTAGTCGTCGTTGCCGTCGCGGTGGGAGTAGCGATCAGCGTCGCCGGAGATCTTGAGCGGCGGCTCGGCGAAGCGCTCGTTCTCGGTCGGCCCGCCGAAGGAGTTCGGCTCGTAGTAGGCATCGGTGCCCTTGGGCGCGTCGAAGCGCATCGGGCCGTCGAGGTGATAGGTGCGCACCGGCGACTTGGGCCGGTTCACCGGCAGCAGCTCGTAGTGCGTGCCCACGCGATAGCGGTGCGCGTCGGCGTAGGCGAAGATGCGGGCCTGGAGCATCTTGTCCGGCGAGAAGCCGATGCCGGGCACGATGTTCGACGGGGAAAAGGCGGACTGTTCCACCTCGGCGAAGTAGTTCTCCGGGTTGCGGTTTAGCTCCAGGATGCCGACTTCGATGAGCGGATAATCGCCGTGCGGCCACACCTTGGTGAGGTCGAAGGGATTCCACTGGTAGGTCTCGGCGTCAGCCTCGGGCATGATCTGCACGCTGAGCTTCCACTTCGGGAACTCGCCGCGCTCGATGGCCTCGAAGAGGTCGCGCTGCGAGCTTTCGCGGTCGTGCGCGATGATGGCCTCGCCCTCGGCGTTGGTCATCGTCTCGATGCCTTGCAGAGTCTTGAAGTGGAACTTCACCCAGAAGCGCTCGTTCTGCGCGTTGATGAGGGAGAAGGTGTGGGAGCCGTAGCCGTTGACGTGGCGCAGGCTCTTCGGCAGGCCGCGGTCCGACATCAGGATGGTCACCTGGTGCAGGCTCTCGGGCGAGAGCGACCAGAAATCCCACATGGCCTTGGGGCTGCGCAGGTTCGTCTTCGGGTGGCGCTTCTGCGTGTGGATGAAGTCGGGGAACTTGAGCGGATCGCGCACGAAGAAGACCGGCGTGTTGTTGCCCACGAGGTCCCAGTTGCCCTCCTCGGTGTAGAACTTGAGCGCGAAGCCGCGCACGTCGCGCTCGGCATCCGCCGCGCCGCGCTCGCCGGCCACGGTGGAGAAGCGCAGCAGCGCCTCGGTCTGGGCGCCGGGCTTGAACACGGCGGCCTTGGTGTAGCGCGTGATGTCGTGCGTGATGGTCAGCGTGCCGTAGGCGGCCGAGCCCTTGGCGTGGACGGTGCGCTCGGGGATGCGCTCGCGGTTCTGGTGCGCCAGCTTCTCGAGGAGCTGATAGTCCTGCATCAGCAGCGGCCCGCGCGGCCCGGCGGAGATGGAATTCTGGTTGTCGGCGACGGGGTTGCCGCCCGTGGTGGTCATCTGCGGCGGGGCGGAATGGGGAGAGCTCATGATCCCGCAGCCAACCGCGCGGGTGGCATAGTTGAAATACCCGTTTCCTTGGGGAAGCATAGGCACGGCCTATGGAGATGCATCAACTCCGCTACGTGGTGGCGGTCGCCCGGACCGGGAATTTCTCCCGCGCGGCGGAGCAGTGCCACGTCGCGCAGCCCTCGCTCTCGCAGCAGATCCAGAAGCTGGAGGAGGAGCTGGGCGAGCGCCTGTTCGACCGCATGCAGCGCGAGGCCCGGCTGACGGCGGCGGGCGAGTCCTTCCTGCCGCGGGCGCTCCGCATCCTGGAGGAAGTCGATCTCGCGCGACGCGACGCGACGGAAGCTACCGATCTGCACCGCGGCACGCTGACCATCGGCGTGCTGCCGACCATCGCGCCCTACCTGCTGCCGGAGGTCTTGGTGGCTTTCACCGGCCGCTATCCCGGCGTGGAGATCGTGGTGCAGGAGGACACGACGGCGCGGCTCCTGCAATTGGCCCGCACTTATGAGGTCGATTTCGCGCTCGCCAGCAACCCAATCAGCGACGAGCGCCTGGAGGTGCGGGAGCTTTTCACCGAGGATCTGCTGCTGGCCCTGCCGGCCGGCCATGCGCTCGCCAAGCGGACTGCCCTGCGCGCCGCGGACCTGGACGGCCAGCGCTTCATCGTGATGAAAGATGGTCACTGCCTGGGCGACCAAGTGCTGCGATTCTGCGAACGGCAAGATGTCACGCCGGCGATCAGCTTTCGCAGTTCCCAATTGGAAACGATCCAGGCGCTCGTCGCCTCCGGCTTCGGGCTTGCGCTCGTCCCGGCCATGGCCACGCGGGCCGCGCGTTCCCCGCTCGTGGAATTCCGCCCGCTGAAGGCCCCGCGCCCCACGCGCCAGATCGTGGCGGTCTGGCCCCGGCAGCGCCCGCTCGGCCGGTCCGCGAGCGAGTTCCTCCGGCTGGTGGATCGTCGCTCCTGGCGGTAGCCGCCGGCCGGCCAAATTGCGGCACCGAGGCAGGCGCGGCATCTCGGGCCGGCCCGGCGCGCGTTTCTGGTGGGTAATGTCCGACACGGAATCCACCTCCGCATTCATCCGCGAGGCGCGTGCTCGCTTCGCGGCATTCCGCGCATCGGTGCCGGAGGGAGCGCCGCTCTCGATCCTTTGCCACTCGGACGGCGACGGCCTTGCCGTCGGCGCGCTGCTCGCTCGCGCGTGGGAACGCGACGGCGGCTGCGTCGAAGTGGCCGTGACCGGCAAGGGCGGCAACGCCTGGGACGCCGAGGGCCGCGCGCTGCTTCTCCGCCTCGGCGGCGGCCGGGCGCCCATCGCGCTGGCGGTGTGCGATCTCGGCGTCCGCGCCGAACCGGTGCTGCCGGAATCTGCCGCGCCCACGCTCTTCATCGATCACCACAAGCCCGCTGGCCTGCCCGGTGCGCCGGCCGCCGTGGTGTCCGGCTACGGCCTGGAGCCGACGCCCACCTCCGGCCTGCTCGCCTACTGGTGCGCCGGCCCGGCGCCAGGAGAAGACGGCAGCGAGCCGCCGGACGATCCCGAACTCGACTGGCTTGCCGCCATCTCCCTTCTCTCCGATCTCGGCGATAAGGCGCCCTTCTCGCTGTTTGCCCGCGCGAAGAAGAAATACAAAGCCACCGTCCTGCGCGAAGCCACCACGCTCCTCAACGCCCCCCGCCGCGCCGCCTCCGGCGACGCTACGCCGGCCCTCCGCCTGCTGCGGCGCTGCCGCGAGCCACGCGAAATCATTTCCGGCGATCACCCCGAAACCGCCGAGTTACGCGCCGCCCGCGAGGAAGTGGCCGCCGCCTACGCCGAGGCGAAGAAGGCCCCGCCGCGCTTCGGCACGGTCGGCGAGGGCAAGGAGGTGGCGATGGTCCGCATCCACACGCCCTGCCAGGTGCATCCGCTCGTGGCGCAGATTTGGCGCACGCGCCTGCCGAAGCATTTCGTCTTCGGCGTGAACACCGGCTTCCGCCCCGGCTGGGTCCATTTTTCCGGCCGCTGCGGCCGCGACCGCAACCTCATCACCTTCCTGCGCGCCCACCGTCCCGAGGGCGCCGACCCGCTCCACTACGGCAACGGCCACGACCAAGCCGCCGGCGGCGCGCTGCCCATCACCGTGTGGAACGAATGGGCGCGGGGACTAGGATTCGGGAGCGAGATGATGGTGAAGGAAGCGTGAGAGCGGCGGAGAGGTGAATCGTGAATGGTGAATCGTGGCAGGCCAGTCGTGGATCGGTGAACACATTGGTCGTTGAGGATCACCACCGCTTGCGACGATTCACGACTCACCATTCACGATTCACCTCCCCCGCATCCACCCTCCCGCGCGCGATTCACCAGCGATGCCCTCTCCTCGAAAACTCGGCTTCGCCGTGCTCGTGCTCGGGCGCGAGGGATTGAAGGCGGCCGACACGCGGCGCCACAAGAACTCGCCGCACCTGCGCGTGTCGCTCGGCTACCTGGCGAAGGTGTTCGATTACCTCGAGGAAGCCGGCATCACGATGTATCGGATGTCGTCCGATCTCGCGCCCTACTGCACGCATCCGGACATGCCGCAGTTCCACGGGCAGATCGGCGAGTGCGAGAAGGAACTGGCCGCGCTGGGCGCGCGCGCGCGCCGGCAGGGCCTGCGTCTTTCGCTGCATCCCTCGCAATACATCGTCATCAACGGCCCCGCGCCCGAGCTCACCCGCAAGAGCATCCTCGACTTGGAGATGCAGGCGGCCATTCTCGACGGCATGGGCTGCGGGCCAGAGGCCGTGGTGGTGATCCACGTCGGCGGCGTGTATGGCGACCGGCCCGCCGCGCGGGACCGCTGGGCCGCGGCCTACGAGACGCTCTCGCCCGCGGTGCGCCGCCGCCTCGTGCTGGAGAATGACGACACCTCTTTCTCCGCCGCCGACGTCCTCGCGATCCATGAGAAGACCGGCGTGCCGCTGATTTTCGATCACCAGCACCATTGCTGCCTGAACCCGGAGGGACTGCCCGCCGCCGAGGCGTTTCGTCGCTTCCTGCGGACGTGGCCGGCGGGCGTGCGACCCAAACACCACTTCTCCTCGCCACGCACCCAGATGCGCGAGGTGGAGCAGCGCGATCGTAAGACCAAGAAGCTCAAGACCGTGCTCCTGCCGCCGCTGTGGAGCGGGCACGCGGACTACGTGGACCCCTTCGTGTTCATCTCGTGGCTGCGCGAGCTGCGCGACGCGGAGTTCGACGTGATGCTGGAGGCCAAGGTGAAGGACCTCGCCCTGCGCCGCCTGCGCGACGATCTCGCCCGCTACGCGCCCGACGTGGCGGCCCAATTCGGCATCGCTCCGTCCGCACCAGCCGACGAGCCAGCCGAGGTGGAAGTGCCCGCCGAAGCGCTGGCGGCGGCATAAAAGAACGCCAACCCTGGTCAAGCCGCGGCCAAGCGATGAGGAACGCCGCTTGGCGGATTCACCACAGATTTGCGCAGATTTCTTCAGATTACGGGGGATGAGAGGCGCAGCGGCCCTTCCCATTGCCACTCTCGCCTTGCGCACAGCACGGTCGGCCCGGTCTCCCCAAATCTCCTTTAATCTGCGCGAATCTGTGGCTGATCCACGGTCCCGCGGTTTCGACCAGGGAGGAGATTGTTTTACAACCGGGGGCGTCCACGCCATCTTGCGCGCCTTTTTCCCCGGCCGCCCCGCCGGCTGCCCTTTCGTCTGCAATGAACATCCTGATCAACGTTCTCATCGGTTTCCACCTTCTGCTCTGCCTGTTGCTGGTGGTGCTGGTGCTCATGCAGCGCCCCAAGAACGAGGGTCTCGGCGCGGCCTTCGGCGGAGGGATGACCTCGGATCTCTTTGGCGCGCGCACCACGGATGTGCTCCAAAAAGCCACGCAGACCTTGGGCATCGTCTTCTTCCTGCTGACGCTGCTGCTCGCTTGGCTTTACGCGCACCAGAGCACCGGCTCAAACATCCGCTTGCCTTCTACCACGCCGGCCATGGCGCCCCCGGCTCCTGGGGCCACGCCTGCGCCCGGCGTGCTTC
>CALMOL010000399.1 GCA_937871685.1 uncultured Verrucomicrobiota bacterium | reverse complement strand
TCTCGGTGTCGATCGCGACGGCGCCAGCGAAGCGGCCGAGATCGGGAAGGTCTCGCAGGGGGTCGCCCTGAGCTGCCAGGTCTGTGGAGTCCGCATGGCCGTGAGCCGGGATCTGGCGCAATCTATCCTGGTGGGCCCGACGTGAGCGCCGGGCCGACGAGGTAATCCGGGCGGGTCAAGACGCTGGGAAGATACTACACTTACAGCGCCTGCCATGGATTCCCCGTCTCCTCCCGCCGTCGCGCGGCTCGCCGACCTCCCGCCGGGTGCGAGCGGCGTCGTGACGGCCTTCCACGGCGACCACGCCGACACCAAGCGCCTGCGCGAGCTGGGCCTTGTGGCCGGCACCCGCGTCCGCGCCCTGCGCTGGGCGCCGCTCGGCGACCCGCTCGAGATCGAGCTGCGCGGCTATCGCCTCTCGCTGCGCCGCGCCGAGGCCGAACTGGTCGAGGTCCGCCCCGAAGCCTGAAGTTCTCCGCCACGTCTCACTTTTCACTTCTCACGTTTCCCCCCGGCGGCCCCCATGCCTTCGACCGCACTTTCCGACCCCGTTGACCTCGCCCCGGTTGCCACGCGCCTGACCGTGGCGCTCATCGGCAACCCGAACTCCGGCAAGACCACGCTCTTCAACGCCCTCACCGGCCTGCGGCAAAAGGTCGCGAACTATCCGGGCGTCACGGTCGAGAAGAAGACCGGCACGTTCCGCACGCAGCACGGCGAGGAGGCGGGCGTCATTGACTTGCCCGGCACCTACTCGCTGCTGCCGCAGTCGCCCGACGAGGAGGTGTCGCGCGACGTGCTCCTCGGCCTTCTGCCCGGAACGCCGAAGCCGGATGCCGTGGTGTGCGTCGTGGACGCGTCGAACCTCGAGCGCAATCTCTACCTCGTTTCGCAGGTGCTAGAATTGGGGCTGCCCTCGGTGGTGGCGCTCAACATGACCGACCAGGCCGCCGCGCTGGGCCACGCCATTGATGCCGAGGAACTCGCGCGCCGCTTGGGCGTGCCCGTGGTCCCCATGCAGGCCAGCGCCCGCGTGGGCCTCGCCGAGCTGCGCGTGGCGCTCTCGGGCCGGCTGCGCGCGCCGGACTACAAGCCGCTGCCCCTGCCCGAGCTCGTCGAGCAGGCGGTGGAATCCCTGCGCTGGGAACTGCCCAACGCTCTCGACCTGCCGCCGTCGGCCACGCGCGCCGCGCTGGTGCTGCTGCTTTCCGACGAGCAGACCGGGCGGCTGGCCGAGGGTTTCGGCTGGGCGCACCTCACGCCGCGCTTCCGGCAGTCGCGGGCTGCCCTCTCTTCGAAGGTGCCCGGCTGGCAGGACGACGCCATCTCCACGCGCTACGGCCGGATCGGCGAGATCTGCGACGGCGTGCTCGCGCGCGCCGAGGCCGGCGCGGACGGGATCGCGCCGTCACGGACGGACCGGCTCGACGGCGTGCTGCTGCACCCCGTGTGGGGCTGGCTGGTCTTCCTCGGGCTGATGGCGCTGCTCTTCGCGAGCATCTTCACGCTCGCGTCCTACCCCATGGACGGCATCAAGTGGAGCTTCGACAAGCTCGCCGCGCTCGCGCAGGGAGCGATGCCGCCGGGCGACCTGCGCTCGCTGGTGGTCGATGGCGTCGTCAAGGGAGTCGGCAGCGTGGTCGTCTTCCTGCCGCAGATCCTCATCCTCTTCCTGTTCATCGGCCTGCTGGAGGATTCCGGCTACATGGCGCGCGCGGCCTTCCTGATGGACCGGCTCATGAGCGGCGTGGGCCTGCACGGCAAGTCCTTCGTGCCGCTGCTTTCCTCCTACGCCTGCGCCGTGCCGGGCATCATGGCCACGCGCACCATCGAGGCTCCGCGCGACCGGCTCGCCACGATCCTGGTGGCGCCGTTCATGTCGTGCTCCGCGCGCCTGCCGGTGTATGCGCTGATGATCACGCTGCTCTTCCCGCCCGAGACCGCCTCGGCCGGCGCGAAGGCGCTCGTGCTCCTCGGGATGTATGCGCTCGGCACGCTGACGGCGTTCGCCTTCGCTTGGCTGTTCAAGCGCACGCTGCTGCGCGGCAAGCCCACGCCGCTCGCGATGGAGCTGCCGCCCTACCGCCGTCCGTCGTGGCGCACGGTGGGGACGGGGATCCTCGACCGCGCCAAGGCCTTCCTGCGCCGCGCCGGCACCGTGATCCTGGCGCTGAGCATCGTGCTCTGGGCGCTCTCGTATTACCCGCGCGGCCAAGACGCCAAGCCGGACGAGCGCCTCGCCGAGTCCTACGCCGGGAAGTTCGGCAAGGCGATCGAGCCAGTCCTCTCGCCGCTGGGCTTCAACTGGAAGCTCGGCATCGGCCTGGTCGGCGCGCAGGCCGCGCGCGAGGTCTTCGTCTCCACGATGGCCGTGGTGTATGCCGTGGGCGGGGAGGACGAGAAGCCGCCCGAGGCGGAGGCGAAGCCCACCGCCGATGCGAAGCCGGCGACCGCCGACAGCGGCATCGCCGCCGGCGCGGGCGTTGTCCCCACCCCGAAGAAGGACGAGCCGAAGCCCGAGGCGGACGAGGACGAGACGCGCATGAAGGGCGTCGCCGACGCGATGCGCGCCGACCGCTGGCCCGACGGCCGGCCGGTCTTCACGCCGCTCGTGGCGCTCACCGTGATGATCTACTTCGTGTTCTCGCTCCAGTGCGTGTCCACCGTGGCCACCGCCCGGCGCGAGACGAACACCTGGCGCTGGCCGCTCTTCATGTTCGCCTATCAGACCGGCTTCGCCTGGCTGGCCGCCTTCGCGTTCTATCAGATCGGCCGGATGCTGGGGCATTGATCCCTACCAACGAAGCCGCGCCGGAAACTCCGGGCACAGCGGCGAGCGCCGCGCGCGCTGGCCCTCGGGATCGGCCGGATCACGCGTCCAAAACGTCAGGCGCCCCTCCAAGTCGCAAATCCAGACCTCCCGGGCGCCGCGCTCGAAGAAGAGCACGCGCTTGCCCCGCATTTCCTCCTTGGTGTTGCCGGGGGAGAGCACCTCGATGCAAATCTCCGGCGCCTCCGGCCACGACGAGTTTTTCGGCATGCGGCGGGCAAACGCGCGGGAGGCCCAGGCGACATCGGGGACTTTTTCGCGATCGGCCGTTTGAATGGCAAGCTCGACGAAGGCCAGCCCCTTCGGCATCAGTTCCTCCAGCTTCCGCGCGATCATCGCCTGGAAGCGGCTGTGCGCGGGATTGAGCGGTGACATGACGATCTGATTAAATCGGTTCAGCTCGATCTTGTAGGGCAGGTCCTGGATCTGCGGATCGGCGCAGAGCTTCTCCCATGTGACGGGTGACGTAACCATTTCGCGAGGCGTTCGGCTCAACGTATCGCCCGCCCCGGCGCCGCCAAGCATCATTCTCGCTCGTCCTGCTTTTTGCGTCCGCATTCTCGGCCAGACAAGCTGGATCCCTTGCTCGCGCGCCCACGCGACGCAGCATGGCGCATGATTTCCCTCTTTCATCGGCGGTGCGCCGGCGCCGCGCTCCTGCTTTCCCTCGCCCCATCGCTCCTCGCCGCCGACGCCCCCGCCATGCCCGACCACCCCCTTCTCGCCGAGAGCAAGCATCCCAACGCCATGCCGCCCGTCGACAAGGT
>CALMOL010000398.1:19088-21145 GCA_937871685.1 uncultured Verrucomicrobiota bacterium | reverse complement strand
CCCGTCCTTCTCGCCTCCCCTCGGCCGCGCCACCGCCGTGCCCATCGAGGCGGAGATGATCCCGCCGCCCCGCGGGCGACCCCTGGCGGGCGATGGTGCCGACGACGCCTTCGCCGCGGCGCGCGGACAGCGCGGCGCCAAGGGCACCGCCATGGGCTCTGGCCACGTGCCTGCCAATGCCTCGGATCGCGCGCTCCAGCTTGTGGCCTGGGTGATGGACAACCTTTTCCGCGTGCCCGGCACGCAGCGGCGCTTCGGCCTCGACCCGCTTCTCGGCCTCATCCCGGGCGTTGGCAACGGCGCCAACGCGCTCATGTCGGCGGCCACCATCCTGCGCGGCGCGCAGCGTGGCGTGCCCAAGGTGGTGCTCATGCAGATGGAGCTGAACATCCTGCTCGACTCCGGCCTCGGCTCGGTGCCGGTCGTAGGCAACGCGTTCTCGTTCTGGTTCAAGTCCTTCGCGCGCAACTACTCGCTGCTGGAGAAGCACGGCGGCACCGATACGCCCGCCGGCCTCGCCGCGAAGAGCGCGCCGGCCTCCACGCGCGGCAGCCGGATCTTCGTGTGGCTGATCGTGGCGCTCGGGTTCCTGATCCCGATCGCGATGATGGCCTTCCTCGTGACGGTCTTCACGAAGCTGTGGAACTGGGCGTTCTGACTCGGCGCGCAACCAACGCGCAAGATTGATCGTTGGCAACGAGTTGCAGGGGTGGCTCTGCAACCCCCGCTCAGTGCCGCCACAGGCCCGTGCGGCCGGGCAGCGGGAACAAGCGGCTGTGCTCCTCAATGAGGTAGCGGTCGGTCATGCCCGAAAGGTAATCGCACACCACGCGCGGCAGGCCGTCGGTCTCCACGCGCGCGGCGCTGGCGCGGCCGAGCAGGTCAGGCTGGCGCAGGTATTCGCCGAAGACCTCCTCCAGCAGGCGGCACGCGCGCTGGTTCACGCCGGCCACCTCGGGATGGAAATACAGGTTTTGGTAAAGGAACTTGCGCAGCTCCTGGTTCGCGCGGCGCAGCCCATCGGAATAGCGGATGAGCGGCTCGGGCTGGCGGCGCACCTCTTCCACGCTGGTCACGCCGCTCGCCTCAATGCGGGCGGCGCTTGCGTCCACGAGGTCGGCCACTTCCCGGTCGAGGATGGCGCGGCGGATCATCACGTGGAGCGAGCGGCCTTCCAGACCTGGGTGCTCGCGCTCCACCTGCCCGCAGATGCCGTCCCACAATTCCAGGCCGCAAAGCTGCTTGGGCGTGATCAAGCCGGCGTCCAGGCCGTCGTCGAGGTCGTGGGCGTAGTAGGTGATCTCGTCGGCCAAGTTGGCGATCTGCGCCTCCAATGACGGGGAAGGATGCGGCCCCGCGTCCTCGTCCGCGCCGGGCGGCGGGTCGTAGAACGCGCGGTGCTTTTGCAGGCCCTCGATCACCTCCCAGGTGAGGTTCAGGCCGCGGAAGTCAGGATAGGGCGACTCCACCGTCTCGACGATGCGCAGGCTCTGCGCGTTGTGGTCGAAGCCGCCGTGGCCGCGCATGAGGGTATCGAGCGACTTCTCGCCGGGATGGCCGAAGGGCGGGTGGCCGAGGTCGTGCGCCAGCGCGATGGCCTCGACCAGGTCCTCGTTCAGCGCGAGGGCGCGCGCGATGGTGCGGCACACCGCGGCCACCTCGATGGTGTGGGTCAGGCGCGTGCGCAGGTGGTCGCCGGTGCCGTTGAGGAAGACCTGCGTCTTGTATTCCAGGCGCCGAAAGGCGCGCGAGTGGATGATGCGATCGCGGTCGCGCTGGAATTCCGGCCGGTAGCGATGCCGCGGCTCGGGATGGGCGCGCCCCTGCGAGGCCGCGCTGGACTGCGCGTAGGGCGCCAGACGCGCGAGCTCGGCGGCCTCCATTTCTTCGCGAGAGCGGCGCATGAGAGAAGAAGGGGGGAAAGCTTCGAGCCTCAAGCTTCAAGAAAGGAAGAGGCACCGAAACTTCCGAGAAAGTCGGGATGGTCGCCGACGTTTTTGAGTGGGGGGGGGGGGGGGGGGGGGGCGGCCCCCCCGGGGGGGGGCCCGGGCGGGGGG
>CALMOL010000398.1:15613-19078 GCA_937871685.1 uncultured Verrucomicrobiota bacterium | reverse complement strand
CCCCCCCGTCCCGCCAACCCCCCCCCGGCCCCCCTCCCCCCGCCCCCCCCCCCCCCCCCCCACAAAAACCGCGGCTCGACCCAAGGCGGTAGCCATCTAAACAAAAGACCGCCCCCGGCCGGGCATCGAGCCGAAACCTCGATGCCCAAACCGGGGGCGGGACTACTTGGACACCCCGCGCGGCCCGACGGACGGCGGGCCAAACGCGGAGCGGGAACGGACAGGGGATCAGGCCACCGCGATCTGGCGGGGCTTGGCTTCCTCGGACTTGGGAAGCGTCACGGTGAGCACGCCGTCCTCGAAGGCGGCGGTCACGCTGGCGGCGTTCACCGGCACGGGCAGCGACACGCTGCGCTCGAACTTGCCGTGGAAGCGCTCGCGGCGCAGGGCGGTCTTCTCCGAGAGGTCGGCGTCCGAGGCGCGCTCGCCGGAAACGGTGAGCGTGTCGTCGTGGAAGGCGACCTGGATCTGGTCCTTCTTCAGGCCAGGGAGTTCGAGACGGACGAAATAGTTCGCCTCGTCCTCGTGGACATCGAGCGCCGGCGTCCAGCCGTTGGCGCGCTGCGGGCGGCCCGCAAGAAACGGAAACGCAAGCAGGCGGTTCACTTCGTCGGCCACGCTGGAGCAGGGGCTAAGCGAGGCGACCGGGGATTGGTAGCGGATGAGGTTCATAGGGTTGGATGGGTGTGTCCGGGAAGCGGACGTGGACCCATTAAGCTCTTCCTGTGCCAATCCTTTATTGCAATCCAAGGGCCTCATCACTTCTGTTAACTGAAACATCGAAAACGTCCTGGCTTGCATTAAAATCGCAAGAATGAGTCGTTTTGACCCTTCAACAGTCCATTTGGTGAGGCATGAGAGAGTCATTGTTTCTCTTCACAAAAGATTTGGCTGCCGGAAAGGCCACCTCCGAACCTTCTCGTGAGAACCTTCCGAGGTTCTCGTGAGCACCCCGACGACTCCTCGTGAGGACTTGCCAAGGTTCTCACGGCCAGTTCCCCACCTTCTCGTGAGAACCCTTCCGACTGCTCGCGAGAACCTTCGAGGGTTCTCGCGACCACCTTGAAACTGCTCGTGAGAACCCTTCCAACTGCTCGCGAGCACTTGGGAAGTCCTCGTGAGCACCTCGCGACTCCTCGTGAGGACCTTCCAGGGTTCTCACGACCACCTTGGAACTGCTCGTGAGCACCTGAAAAGTTCTCGCGAGGACCCTTGAGCGTCCTCGTGACCACTTCCAAGGTTCTCGCGAGAACCTGCGGCGGTTCTCGATCGTGAGCGCCCGGCTCAGGCGAAGGTTCTCGGAGCCACCGCGTTCTTCTGGCGCGGGGATCCTTCGCCTCGACGACACGCCATGACCAAGGCCGCGGACGCCGCGCCCAATGCCGGCGGGGCGCCGGCCGCGGCCAGCAGGAAGGGGAGAAACCAGGGCAAGCGCATGGCGAGTGAAACCTGCCGCGATTCTCCCCGCGGCAAGTGCCCGCGCCAGCAGTTTCGCTTCCCGCATCCTCCGCCCGCCCGACCGCCCTTTTTTGCGCTGTCGCCGGCCGGGAAACCCGCTACAACTCGCGCGGCCTTTCCCCCTCATGTCGTCCGTCGTTTCCTCGCCTGCCCGCCTGAACCTTTCCCTTTGGCAGATCTTCAACCTGTCGTTCGGGTTCCTCGGCATTCAGTTCGGCTTCGGCCTGCAGCTCGCCAACATGTCGGCGATCTACGCGAAGCTGGGCGCGTCGCCCGACAAGCTGCCGTTTCTCTGGCTGGCGGGACCAATGACCGGGCTGCTCGTGCAGCCGATCATCGGGGCGATGTCGGACCGCACCTGGACGCGGCTCGGCCGGCGGCGGCCGTATTTCCTGGTGGGCGCGGTGCTTTCCTCGCTGGCGCTGTGGTTCATGCCGGACGCCCCCGTGCTCTGGGCGGCGGCCGGGATGCTGTGGATTCTCGACGCCTCCATCAACGTGAGCATGGAGCCCTTCCGCGCCTTCGTGGCCGACAAGCTGAACGTGGAGCAGCGCACGCTGGGCTTCGTGATGCAGTCGTTCTTCATCGGCGTGGGCGCGGCCGTGGCGAACTGGCTGCCCACGCTCTTCGAGAAATGGGGCGTCGTCGGGCAGGCGCCCAACGGCGTGCCGCTCACGGTGCAATACGCCTTCAAGCTCGGCGCCGTGGTGTTCTTCCTGGCGGTGCTCTGGACCGTGCTCACCACGGACGAGTATCCGCCGGAGGATCTCGCCCGCTTCCGCGCGGAAGCGGCCGCGGAGCAACGCTACGAGTGGAACGTGCCGGCGCTGCTCGTCGGCGCGGGCGCGGGCGCGCTGCTGGGAGTCTCGCGCGGCGCGCTGGTCGAGGGGGCGCTGACGCCGTGGCATCCATTGATCGGCGGCGCGATCGGCGCGGCCATCGCGGCCGTGTTCGCCAAGCCGGAGGTGGCCTCGGCGCTGCGGGAGATGCCGCGCACGATGAAGCAACTGGCGGTGGTGCAGTTCTTCACGTGGCTGGGCTTGTTCTGCATGTGGATGTTCTTCGGATTGGCCACGGCGCAGCAGATTTTCGGGGCCACGGACCCAAAAAGCCCGGCGTTCGACCGCGGCACGAACTTCGGCGGGCAAACCTTCGCGTGGTATTCCATCGTGTGCTTCGCGGTGGCCTTCGTGCTGCCGGTGCTGGCGCGCGCGACGAGCCGGAAGCTGGTCCACGCGCTCGCGCTGGCGTGCGGCGGCGGGGCGCTGCTCTGCACGGGATTCATCCGCGACCAGACCCTCTGGCAATGCACGATGATCGGCGTGGGGATCGCGTGGGCCTCGATCCTCTCGCTGCCCTACGCGATGCTCGCGGGCGCGCTGCCGGCGGCGCGGATGGGCGTCTATATGGGGATCTTCAACTTCTTCATCGTGATCCCCGAGATCCTCGCCTCGCTGGCGCTGGAGCCGGTGGTGAAGCGCCTCTTCGACAACGACCCCGTCAAGGTGGTGATGCTCGGCGGCGCCTCGCTGCTCGTGGCGGCGCTGTGCGTGCGCTGGGTGGATGATCCCGCGAGCCCCGCGGCGGAGAGGTGAGCCACGGAGGCTCGGAGCATAGGAGGAAGATCAACGGCCCGGCAGCGTGTGGGCGCGGTCCCACGCGCGGGCGAGCAACGCGGCGCCTTCGGGCGAGGGGTTGGTCGAGGCGGAGACGCGGCCGTGCGTGCGGGTGAAGATGATGAGCGCCAGGCAGGCCACGGCGAGAAGAAGGCGGAGAATCATGCTCCCACGCTCCGGGCGGCCGCCGGCGCGGTCACATTGAGGATATTGGCGCGCGCATCGGCGCGAATGATGAGGGCCCCGCTTTCGCTGGTCCTGTGGCCGCGGTTCCGGCGCGCGGGCGCGCTGTGGAGTGCGGGAGCTTGCTCCCGCTTTCCTGCCGGACACGCCGCGGGCCGGGCTACCGGCAGGGAAGCGGCGCGGCGGACCAACGCTCGACGACTCGCCT
>CALMOL010000398.1:0-15603 GCA_937871685.1 uncultured Verrucomicrobiota bacterium | reverse complement strand
CCCTCCTGCCCCCCCCCCCCCCCCGCGCCGCCCGCCCTCCCGCCCCCCCCCCCCCCCCCCCCCCCACAGCCGGCTCCCGCCGGCAGGAACCGGGCCTCTTTCATCCAGCCAAAGCCAAAGCCCGATGGCTACCCCTTCGGCAGCTGGAGGCGGGCCACGGCACCCGGGCCGCTGGCGCGGTTTTCCAGCGTGAGCGTGCCGCCGTGCGCCTCCGCGATCTGCCGGCAGAGCACCAGGCCGATGCCGCTGCCCTTGGGCTTGGTGGTGAAGAAGGGCACGAAGAGATTCGAGGTCGTGCCGATGCCCGGGCCCTCGTCGCACACGCATACCTCGATGCGCGCGTCGGCGTCGGCCCAGGTGACCTCCACGCCGCCGCCGGTCTCGCCCGCGGCTTCCACGGCGTTCTTGATGAGGTTGATGAGCACCTGCTCGATCTGGTCGCCGTCCATGGCCACCTCGAGGTCCGGGCCGGGCGTGACCTTCACGTTGGCGCGCTGCTCCAGGCCGGCGGCGCGGCGCACGAGGGGCGCGATGGGTTGCACGACCTTCGTCGGCGCGGGCAGGCGCGCGAGCGAGGCGTAGGCGGCCATGAAGCGGTTCAGCGAGTCGGAGCGCGACGCGATCACGTCCAGGCCGCTGGTCACGTCCTCGCGCCAGTCCGCGTCGAGCGGGTCGCGGGAAATGAGGTTGCGCAGCGAGCCGGCCAGCGAGCGGATGGGGGCGAGCGAGTTGTTGATCTCGTGGCCGAGGACGCGCACGATGCGCCGCCACGCCTGGCGCTCCTCCTCGCGCAGCGGCGCGCTCACGTCGGCGAGCACGAGAAGCTCGTGGCGCTTGCCGCCCTCGCGGAAGGGCTCGCGGTGCATCTTGAAGCGGCCCTTCGCGCCGGGCAGGTCCAGCTCGGCGATCTGCTCGGGCTCGCCGGTAAGGCACTCGCCCAGGCCCAGCTCGGCGGCGGAATGGCCGAGGAGGACCTTTTCCGGCCGCGCGAGCAGGAGCTCGCCGGAGCGGTTCACGAGGGCGAGGTGGCAATCCTCGTCGAAGGCGAACACGGCCACGGGGATCTCGTCCATCACCTTGTCGAGCAGCGCCTCGGCCTCGTGCGCGCCGAGGCGCTGGGTGCGCAGCGTCTCGCCGAGGGTGTTGACCTCGCGGATCACGGCGCCGAGCGAGTCGTCATCGGCCGAGCCGCGCACGCGGATGGAGAAGTCCCCCTCGCGCACGGCGGCCAGGACGTTGGCGAGGGTCTGGAGGGGCCGCATCACCGTGGAGCGCACGGCCGCGATGCCGCCGAGGAGAAAGAGCACCGCCAGCGTGCCGAAGGTCCAGCCCACGCGCGGGGAGAAATCGCCCACCCACAGCAGGCCGGCCATGGTGAGCAGGGCCGGCAGCGCGGCCCAGAGGGTCATCCACATCGCGCGGCGATGCACCGGCGTCTGGCGCCAGCGGCGGCGGCGGACGTTGGTATCGAGCGTGAGCACGGGGATAGCGGAAAACTGGCGCTCATGCTTCCTCGCGCCAGCTAATCCGCAATCGGCAATCCGAAATCCGCAATCGAGGCGGGGGAGATGGCCAGAGTGCGCGGAGGGCAATTCCGGTCAAACCTCCCGGGTCACCAGCGCGGCCTTTGCTTCCAGGAGGAGGTCACGGCCGAAAGGCACGGAAAACTCGCGCGCGGCGGAGAAGAGCAGCGTCACGTAGCGGGCCGCGCGAGCGAGGCGCACGCGGGGGCCGCCGGTGCCCAGGCGAATCTCGGCCAAGGCACGCAACCACTTGAGCACGGCACCCCGGTGACCGCGGTGGCGCAGCACCACCTGGAGGATTTCCTCGTGCACCGCCGGCCGCTGGGAAACGGTCTTGGCCGCGGGATGCAGGCGCGAGCCGGCCAGCGGCGGGCCGGAGAGGCGGTGGAAGCGGACCTCTCGCCCCACGCGCATCCAGAAATCGTAGTCCATGGCGAAATGGAGCGACTCATCGAAGCGGCCGAAGCGTTCCGTCAGCTCGCGCCGCCAGAAGGTGGCGGGCTGACAGATGAAGCAGTTCTTCTGCAGCCGGGAGTAGTTCCAGCCCTCCACCGGGTAGGGCGCCAGCACCTCGCCGGCCGGGTCGAGGTGGTCGGCGTTGCCGTAGAGAATGAGACAATCTGGATGCGCCGCGAAATGTTCCGCCACGCGGCGCAGCGCGCCGGGGTAGTAAACGTCGTCGGAGTTGAGGTAAGCAAAGATGTCGCCCGTGGCGCCGCGCAGGCCGCGGTTGATCGCATGGGCTTGGCCGCGGTCCGGCTTGGACACCCAGCTCAGGCCGGGCAAGCCCTCGCGGGCGTGGAGCACGTCCAGGGTGCCGTCATCGCTGCCCCCGTCCCGCACGATCACCTCGCGCTCCGGCCACTCCTGGCCCAGCACGCTATCCAGCGTGGCGGGCAAAAATGCCGCCTGGCGGTAGGAAGGTATGACAATGGAGAATTTCACGCCGATAGATCGGATGGCCGCTTAAACCCGCCGGCCAGCACTTTTGCCCGGGAAAAATGCGTTGGAAGCAGAAATTTTCGTTTTCTCGTTTATTACCCGTGGAGAATGCCTTCGCAAGCACAGCCACGAACGAGCGGAGGCCTGGGAGTCTATCCGAAGAGAGGGCTTGCCCTCTGCAAGGCCCCTTTCAATTTGGACAAACTTTAAGCCCTAGACAGAGGCTTGCTCCCGGGGGGAGCCGAACTCACGGGCTTCGCGGTTCCGCCTTGGTCATCTGGGCCGCCAAGCGCCAGCGAGCCGGCTGACCCTCGCGGATCCAAGCGCGCAGATACCAGCCGCGCGTCGGCCGGCCATCGCGCTCCCCCGTGAAGGTGCCATGGGACCAACCCAGATCCTGCGAGCCGGCCGCGCCCGTCGCGGCGGTGGCGAAGGAAGGTCGCCCCCCTTCCCGGTCGGCGGCCTCCACGATGCCGCGCCGGCCATCCACCGGTGGCGCGCCCTCGCGATACCAGCGGGTGCGGTTGTCGCCGGCCGCCGGGCTGTCCTCGCGCATCCACTCGCCGAAGGCCGGGCCAAGGCCGGACTCGCGCGCCGCTTGGTTGAGGGCGCGCTCGGCCTCCTCCAAGGCGGGAGCGCCGGCCTCGGCGGGCACGCGCTCCAGGGCGGTCATCCGGCACGGGATGCGGCCCAGGGTCTCGCCGTGCGGCGGCGTCGGCACGCCCATGTCGAAGGCCACGCGCCATTGGCCCGGCTTGTTCGCGCGCCAGATGGAAAAGAACCAGTTCGGCCGCGGCGCGCCCTTTGGCGTGCCCTTGGCGTCGAGGAGCGTCAGCTCGGCCGGGCCAGTGGAGAAGCCCAGCGTGCCGTCGGCCGATGCCATCACCCATTCCGGCGTCCATTCGAGCCGATGATCGGGCGGCGCCCCCTCCGGCTCGTCGTAAACCTCGCGCACCGGGCGCGGACCGGGTGCGAAGATGATGCCATCGACCGCGAAGCAGGCGCGGAAGGCCGGCGGCGGGCCGCCCTTCTCCTGGGCCATCCGCGCGAACGCCTTCTCGGCGGCGGCCAGTTCCCGCGCGTGTGCCAGCGGGTCTTCCGCTAGGATGGCGCCGCGCGGGGGAGGAGGCGAGGCCGGCGGTTGCTGGGCGAGGATGGGCAGCGGAGCCAATAGAACAATGGCGCAGAGCCAGGGGCGCGGGAGGCAGGCAAGCATGGCGACCGCAGAATGCGAGGAAGCAACGTCGCCGCAAGCGGCCGAGGAAAGCTCGAAGCTCGAAGTTCGAAACTCGAAACAAGCGCCGAAAGGTCAAAGCGCCGAAAGCCGCTCGCGGCCGCGTCCGGGCGCTTGCAGAGCTTTCTTTCCGTTTTCGGGAGCTTGTTTCGAGTTTCGAGTTTCGAACTTCGAGTTTTCCCCGCCCCAGCTTGAAGCTTGGGGCCTGAAGCTTGAAGCTTTCCCCCTTGTATCCGCTCCTCCGCCCGCTGCTCTTCCAACTCGATCCCGAGCGGGCGCACCGCGCCGCGATGGCTTTCCTGCGCGTCGCCCACTGCTCCGCCGCCGCCCGCTTCCTGCTCGCCCGGCAGGCCGGCTCCGCGCCCTCGGACCCGCGGCTGGCGCGGGAAGTCTTCGGGCTGCGCTTCCCGAACCCCGTGGGCCTCGCGGCCGGCTTCGACAAGGACGGCGAGGCCCTGCGCGCGTGGGAGGCGCTGGGCTTCGGCTTCATCGAGCTGGGCACGATTACCGCGCTCGCCCAGCCGGGAAACCCGCGGCCGCGGATGTTTCGCCACCCGGAGCAGCGCGCGCTGGTCAATCGCCTCGGATTCAACAACCACGGCGCCGAGGTCGCCGCGGCGCACTTCGCCCGCGAGAGGGCCGCCGGCCGCTGGCCGCGCGTTCCCGTCGGCATCAACATCGGGAAGTCCAAGGCCGCGCCGTTGGACCGCGCGACGGAGGATTACCTCGTCTCCTTCGGGCGGCTCCATCCCTTCGCCGACTACATGGTGGTCAACGTGTCGTCCCCCAACACGCCCGGCCTGCGCTCGCTCCAGAACCGCGCCGAGCTGGGCGAGCTTCTCGGCGCGCTCCAAGGGGCCAATCGCGCGCTGCCGAAGCCGCGCCCGCTGCTCGTGAAGATCGCGCCGGACCTGGAGGACGCGCAGATCGCCGACGCCCCCTCCTCCGCTTCCATCCTCCCCTCCCTCTGGGCGCCGTGGCGGGTGGAATACTTCCAGCGCGAGAAGCCGGAGCCGGACTTTCTGCTCGCCGCCGCGCAGGCCACGGACGACGCGGCGCACCTCGTGGTGCGGCGGCGGCGCAACGGCTTCCTCGTGATGAACCGCTACCCCTACGCCGCCGGTCATCTCATGGCGGTGCCGTATCGGCAGGTGGGCGACACCGCGGCGCTGAGCGACGCCGAGAAGCTCGACCTCTTCGCATTGGCCGAGGAAGCGCAGGCGGTGCTGCGCGCGACGATCCGCGCGCAGGGCTTCAACGTCGGCTTCAACATCGGCGCGTGCGCCGGCGCGGGCGTCACCGATCACCTGCATCTGCACATCGTCCCACGCTGGCCGGCCGACGTGAACTTCATGCCGGTGCTCGGCCACACGCGCATCATTCCCGAGGGCCTGGACCCGCTCTACAAGAAGCTCCGCGCCGCCTTCGACGCGCTGCCGGCGTGAGGCCGACGCGCTCGGACACAAATCAAGCGCGGCTTCTTGAGCCGCGTGGCGGCAACCCGAACGTAGCCCCGCGCTTCAGCGCGGGGTTGTCTCACCCAACGTGACCCGCGTCGCGTCAGCGACGCTTGAGCGCACTTGGCCCGATGCGTTCAGCCGTCGCTGACGCGACGGGTTCGCCGTGGGAATAAAGTCCCCGTGCTAAAGCACGGGGCTACGTTCGGATCGCCGCTGACGCGGCTATGGATCGTCTCGTCTATGGTCGTGCCTTCGATGTTTGCCTGCGCGTTGATGTGATGGCTGCCGCGCCGCGTGAGCGGATCAAAGCAGCGTCTTCGCCTTCGCGAGCGCCTCGTCGAGCTTCGACGCGTCGCGGCCGCCGCCGCGGGCGGAATCTGGGCGGCCGCCGCCCTTGCCGCCGACGATCGGCGCGATGGCTTGGATGATCTTGCCGGCCTGCACCTGCTTGGTGAGCGCGGGGGCCACTCCGGCAACGAGCGACACGGCGCCGCCGGCCGAGCCGCCGAGCACCACCACGCCTTCGAAATTGTGGACCTTCAGGATCGCGTCGGACGCGGCCTGGAGGGCGTCGCCATCGAGCGCGCCGAGGTTTGCGATGATCGCGCGGTGCGCGCCGACGGTCTCGGCGGACCCGAGCATTTCCTTCGCGCGCGCGGCGGCCTCGCGCTGGGCGGCGGCGCGGAGGGATTTCTCCAATTCCTTTTGGTGCGCGAGCATCGCCTCAATGCGCTTCTCGAGGTCGCCGAGCGGCACCCCCGCCAGCGTGGCGAGGCCGCGCAGGCGCTCCGCGTCCGCTTGCGCGGCGTGGGCGGCATGCGCTCCCGCGACCGCCTCGATGCGGCGCACGCCGGAGCCGGTCGCGCCCTCGGACACGATGCGGAACAGGCCGATCTCGCCCGCCCGGCGCACATGGGTGCCGGCGCAAAGCTCCATCGACCAGCCATCGAGCTTGCACGGCTCGCCGCCGATCTGCACCACGCGCACGCGGTCGCCGTATTTGTCGCCGAAGAACTGCATGATGTCGGCGCGCCCGCGCACCTCGGCGTAGGGCACGTCGGTCCACGAAACGGGTTCGTTCTCGATGAGGCGCTCGTTCACGAGGCGCTCGACGTCGCGCAGTTGCGCGGGCGTGAGCGCGGCCGAGGAGAAGTCGAAGGTGAGCTTGTCCGGCCCCACGAAAGAACCCTTCTGCACGGCCTCACGAGACACCATCTCATGGAGCGCCCAATGCAGGATGTGCGTGACGGAGTGGTGCCGTTCGATGGCGCGGCGGCGGGCGCGGTCGAAGCGCACCGAGACGTGATCCCCGACGGCCGGCGCGTCTTCGCCTGCCTCGAGGAAATGCAGCCATGTGTCGCCGGACTTCTGCGTATTGGCGACGCGCCAGGACTTCGCGCCCTGCGTGGCGTCAAGCTCGCCCGTGTCGCCGACCTGGCCGCCCATCTCCGCGTAGCAGACGGAATTATCGAGCACGACGAGCGTGCGGTCCTTGAGCGCGGCGACCTCGAGGACGTTCGCGCCGGTGTGGCCGTGGTCGTAGCCGATGAAGTGCGTGGGCGACTTCGTGTCGATCTGCGAAAGCTCGATGACTTCCTTCTTCTGCGAGGCGCGCGCGCGGGCGCGCTGCTGATCCATGAGCGCGTCGAAACCGGCGGTATCGACCGCGAGGCCGCGCTCGCGGGCCATCAGCTCGGTAAGGTCGAGCGGGAAGCCTTGCTCGTCGTAAAGCCGGAAGGCGAAGGCGCCGGAGAGAACTCGACCCGCTTCGCTCGATGCGCCGACCGTCGCTGATTCTGCACGAGAAGCATCCTCATCCGTCTTTTCCGCGTCCAGATCGTCGGAGGAACGGGGAGCGTGGGCGTCCCGCCCGCCCCGGCCGGCGTCTCGCCGGGCGGACGGTAGCGGCTGCGCCTCGCTGCTCGGCGTCCACAGCCAAGGATAATCTTCTTCGGGTCCCGCCGCTCCTTCCGCCCACGGATTGTGCACGATGTAGAGGAATTTCTCCTCAATGTCCGAATCCGAGCGCATCAAGCGGTCGTGATACTCCGCTTCCCAAACGTGTCCCTCGGTGCCTTCCAGCGCGTTAATCCGTTTGGCAGTGAATGACTTGATCGAATGCATCAACTCGTCGAGCGGCCAAAAAGTCGCCGTGCCATCTTCCGCGCGCGACTTGACCGTCGGCTTCATCAGGACGTGGACATGGTCGGGCATCACACACGCAGCCAGCAGGTCGTATCGCTGTCCGTCGAAGTGACGAAGCGCGTTGATCACCTCCGTTCGCGCGGCGGGAGAGAGGACGCGCCGCTCGCGGGTCGAGAACGCCACATGGTAGATCCCGTGGGGCTGTTCGTAGTGCGGCAGGCGGCGCTTGCGGTAGAATGCCGCGCCTTCGGATGCGCCGCCCGGCGGGACGCCGGCCGGGGCGGGCGGGACGCCCACGCTCCCCTTTCCCCCGACGGTTTGCACGCCGGTGACCGGGGAGGGTGCATCGCCTGTGAGCTTCCCCACCTCCGCCTCGAAAAGCGCGATGCCCTTGTCGAGCGTGCGGTTGAATTGCTCCTCCTCGCGCCGCAGCGTTTCCTCGATGTGGGACTGCTTCGCGCGGATCTCGGGGAACACGTCGCCCATCGTGCGGGAAAGCACGGCGGTGAGCTTGTAGAAGAACGGCTCGCGGAAGCCCAGCGTGCGGCCGTAGCGCACGGCGCGGCGCAGGATGCGGCGTAGCACGTAGCCGCGGCTGTCGTTCGAGGGCTGGATGCCGTCGGCCACGGCGAAGGAGAGCGTGCGGATGTGGTCCGCGATCACGCGGAAGGCCACGTCGCGCTTCTCGTCCTCGGTCGTGGGGATCACCGCGCCGCCCGCGTTCGGCGCGGGCAGCGTGGAGCCGTATTTCTTGCCGCTCATCTTCTCCAGCTCGTCGAAGAGCGGGCGGAAGACGTCGGTCTCGTAGTTCGAGATCTTCGCGTTGGCGAAGTCGGAGAAATCCTTCGTGCCTTGGATGATGGAGACCACGCGCTCAAGGCCCATGCCGGTGTCCACGTGCTTGGCGGGCAGCGGGACGAAGCGCTGCCGCCAATCCTCGCCCACCTTCGCGCCGGGCTGCATCATCTTGGCCGCCTCCTCCGGGCCGTCCGGCTCCGCGTTGAACTGGATGAACACGAGATTCCAGATCTCGATGCACTTGTCAGAGCCGGCGTTGACGAGCGCGCCCTTGGTGTCACCGGCCGGCGTGAGATCGACGTGCAGCTCGGAGCACGGGCCGCAGGGACCGGTCTCGCCCATCATCCAGAAGTTGTCCTTCTTGTTGCCGTTCACGATGTGCACGGCGGGATCGAGACCGACGGAGCGGAACTTCTCCGCCCAGAATTCCCACGCTTCCTCGTCGCGCTCGGCGGGGTCGCCCTGCGACTGGTCCGGCTGGTAGATGGTCGCGTAGAGACGGTCCGCCGGGAACTTCCAGCGCTCCACGACGAGCTCCCACGCCCACGCGATGGCCTCGCGCTTGAAGTAGTCGCCGAAGGACCAGTTCCCGAGCATCTCGAAGAACGTGTGGTGATACGTGTCGAGGCCCACGTCCTCGAGGTCGTTGTGCTTGCCGCCGGCGCGGATGCACTTCTGCGTGTCGGCCGCGCGCGTGTCGGAGCCGGGCACCGCGCCCGCCCAGCGCGACACGTCCGCCGAGCGCTCGCCGAGGAAGATGGGCACGAACTGGTTCATGCCCGAGTTGGTGAAGAGAAGATTCGGGGCGTCCGGGAGGAGCGAGGACGAGGGCACGAGGGTGTGCCGCTTCTCGCGGAAGAAATCGAGGAAGCCCTGGCGAATCTGGGCAGAGGTCATGCTCATGGGACGGCGGAAAAAGGGCCGGCACGATAGCCACACCGGGAAGGCCGGCAATCCGAGGCCGCGCCTGAGACCAAATGCGGAAGAAGGGAGACAGGATTACAGGATTTTCAGGATGAACAGGATTGAGGGAAAGGAGAGGAAGGAGAGGTTCGCCACCGCGCACGAAACAAATGGCTCGCTTCGGCTCCCCTCACAGTCGCCACGGGGTGACTGCCACCCTTTCCGTTCCAATCCTGTTCATCCTGAAAATCCCGTAATCCTGTCCTCCTTGCACCGCATCCCGGTCGAGACGCTCACACCTTGATGAATACCTTCCGGTGGTGCAGGAACGCCGTCACGGCCACGGAAAGCACCAGGGAGACGGTGGCCACGATCAGGTTGCCCAGGCCGGGGAGCACCTGGGTGTTGAAGAATTTCGCGATGAAGCCGCCGACCAGCAGGTTCGCGATGGCGTTGAAGTTCACCACCTTCACCAGCAGGTAGATGAAGACCGAGTTCGCCCCGATCCACACGAAGATCGTGGCCCAGCGCGTGTATCCCCCGAGGTCCACGATGGCGTAGAAGACGGCCAGCAGCGCGACCGAGCAGCCGGCCGCGATCAGCGCGAAGGGCGGCGTCCAAAGCTCTTTGATGACCTGCATCTCCAAGCTCCAGGCCAGCCCGGCCAGCACCAGCGCGGCAGCCCCGGCAAACAAGCCCAGCATCCGCCGCCGGCCGGACAGGTCCGCGCGCAACATCCACCAGCCGACCAGCATCCCGAAGAGGCACGACGCGATCGCCGGCAGCGTGCTCAGGATCCCCTCGGGGTCGTGATTCACGAAGTAGAGCCGGCCGGGCAGATAGAGCTGATCAATGTAGTCCGTGATGTTCTGCCCCTGGATGAGCGGCGCGCCGATGCC
Source organism: uncultured Verrucomicrobiota bacterium (assembly GCA_937871685.1). Lineage (GTDB taxonomy): Bacteria > Verrucomicrobiota > Verrucomicrobiia > Chthoniobacterales > SZAS-18 > SZAS-18. The sequence goes on along the minus strand of CALMOL010000398.1, from coordinate 5,699 downwards.
CCCGATCGGCGGCAGGCGCAGCAGCGCCCAGTATCCGACGAGCAACCCGAGGGCGGTGAACAGGATGCCGCGCCAGCGCAGGCCGAGCACCAGCAGCGTCCCGCCCGCGAGATAGCACAAGGCGATGCGCTGGAGCACGCCGGCCACGCGGATGTCGGCCGCGGACGGCACGGCGAAGCCGCCGTTGTAGAAGAGGCCGAGCACGAAGAGGTCGAGCGTGCGCGACAGCAGGTGCCCCACGGCCGCGCCCCGGCCCTTTTCCGCGATTTGCCGCGGCACGGCGAGCACGATGGAGACGCCCACCGTGAAGATGAACAGCGGGAAGATAAGATCGTAGAAGCTCAGCCCGCTCCACAACCGATGCGAAAGCTGCTGGGCGATCCGGTGCAGCGGCCCGGCCTCGTTGCCCGTCTCCAGCGAGGTCAGCGCGTGAACGAAGTTGTCCGCCCCGATGATCCAAAACATCGTGAAGCCCCGGAGGACATCGACGGAGGCCAGGCGCGGCGCGGGGGCAGGAGACGGCGCTTCGGGCATTCAGGAGCACATCGCAGCGGGGCATCGACGCGAGGGGAAATCTCACCGGCTCCATCCGGCGGTCGGGCCACGCCACGGTCCGGTCGGCCCGCGCCATCTCGCGGTCGGGCCGAGCAACGGCACGGGGACCTCAAGAAATCGCTTGGTCGGACCGAGCAACCAGGCGGGAGCTTCAGGAAATCGCCCGGTCGGACGGAGCAACCGCGCGGTCGGGCCAAGAAACGTCTTGGTCGGTCCAAGAAATCGTCCGGTCGGGCCGAGAAATGCCGCGGTAGGAGCAAGCAATCAGGTGGGGGAAGCGCGCAACGCCTTGGTCGGCCCAAGAAATCGCGTGGTCGGGCCAAGAAATGACGTGGTCGGACCGAGAAACGGCGCAGTCGGACTAGTAAATGAGACGAATTCTCAACGATGCCCACCTGAAGCGAAGGACCAAGCTGATCAGGACGGCGGCGGTGTGGTGTGCATGGCCCAGAAATGATGCGCCTGCGTTGCGACCAAGAGGCGCTTTGGGTTTAGCCACAGATTAACGCAGATTAAAGGAGATTATGGGCGACCGACATGGGCGGGCATCTCCCACTCGGGGCAGGGCTCCGCGCCCCATCAGGCACCGCGCCAAGCGGCCACCCATGGGGAACTCGCGTCCGATCCGGTCACCCCTAATCTCCTTTAATCTGCGTTAATCTGTGGCTAAAACCTCTGGCCGGGCTGCCTTTTAGGCGGCGGCCACGCCAAGGTGCTCTTTCACCCGGCGGAGGCGCTCGGCGACGATCTCGGCGACATCACGGACCTGCGGGGCGCCTTCCTTGCCGGCGCTCTCGGAGCTTTGGAGCATGCTTTTGCAGAAGGGGCAGCCGACGGCCACGGTCTTGGCGCCGGTCTTCTCAGCCTCGCGGAAACGGGCTTCGGCAACCTTCATGGTGCCGGGCTCCTCTTCCTTCCAGAATTGTGCGCCGCCGGCGCCGCAGCAGAAGGAGTTGTTCTTGTTGCGGGGCATTTCCTCGAAGCGGTCGCCGGCCTTGCCGTCGTCCACGCCGAGGACCTTGCGGGGGGCGTCATAGGTGCCGTTGTGGCGGCCGAGGTAGCAGGGGTCGTGGAAAGTGAGCTTGCCTTCCGCGCCGTCGCCGGCGGTGGCGCCGTCGAGGATGCGCTCGGGGAGTTTCCCGGCGGAGATGAGCTCCTCGATGAGCTCCGTGTGGTGGACGACGTTGTAGTGGCCGCCGAGCTGCGGGAAGTCGTTGCGCATCGCGTTGAAGCAATGCGGGCAGCCGGTGACGACGCGTTTCGATTTTTTCGCGTCGAGCGTCTCGTCGATGAGCACGGCGTTGAGCGTCTCGACGGCGCCGGTGGCGAGGGAGTAGTAGAGGTATTCGTTGCCGGCGCGGCGGGCGGGGTCGCCGGTGCAGCCCTCGCTCTTGCCGAGGACGGCGAAGTTGACCTTGGCGTGGTTGAGGATCTCGGCGAAGGCGCGCGCGGTCTTTTGCGCGGCGGGATCGTAGGCGCCGGCGCAGCCGACCCAGTAGAGGACTTCGAACTCGGGGTTTTCCTCGACGGTGGGGGCGACGGTGTCCTTTTCCTTCCAGTCGAGGCGCTTGGTGGCGGCGATGCCCCAGGGGTTCCCGGCGCGCTCCATGCCGCGGAAGGCGTTGTTGAGCTGCGCGGGAAATTCGCCGCGGGTCATCACGGCGTCGCGGCGATACTCGATGATGTCGTTCATCTGCTCGCAGCCGACGGGGCAGACTTCGACGCACGCGCCGCACGCGGTGCAGGCCCAGAGGGCGCTTTCGTCCATGACCCAATCCATGAGCGGCCGCGGCGAGGGCTGGCCGGCGGCGAGGAGGGGGCGGATGCGGTTGAGTTCGTAGCGCTTGTTGATCTCGATGGCCGAGGGGGCGAGCGATTTGCCGGTGGAATGCGCGGGGCAGACGTTGGCGCAGCGGTTGCACTGAATGCAGGCGTAGGCGTCGAGCAGTTGCGTCCACGGGAGCTGCTCGAGGCGCGCGGCGCCGAATTGCTCGGCGTGCTCGTCTTCCAAATTCGTGAGCGGCTCGAGCGCGCCGCGGGGGACCTTGGCGAGGTCGTCCCTGCGCTTTTCCACGGCGAAGCGGGCCGGGGCCATGAAGATGTGGATGTGCTTGGAGCGCACGAAATACGGCAGGAACACGAGAATCAGGCCGAGCGCGCCCCACCAGCCGAAGTGCCAGCCCCAGATGCGGTCGGGTCCGAAGCCGAGGATCGTGGCGATGAGCGAGGCGACGGGCTGGAAGACGTCGCGGTGTCCCTCGGTGGCGAGCAGCGCGCCAGACGCGAACAGGCGCAGGCCGACGTGCAGGAAGATGAAGACCGAGACGATGAGGGAGTCGCGCTCCAGCGAGCCGGCGCGCACGTCTTCGTGGAGGCGGACGTTCGCGTTGAAGTGCCGCAGCTTCGGGTCGTGCGCGGTGAAGCGGCGCAGCACCATGAAGACCACGCCGATGAGCACGAGCGTGCCGAAGATGTCGGCGCCGAGCCGGAAGAGCTGGCCGGGCAGCGAGTGATGGAAGGGGGCCATCCAATCGTGCGGCACATAGCCCTCGAAGAAGTCCACGAGGTTCACCAGCCCGTAGAAGATGAAGCCGTAGAAGATGAACGCGTGGAAGAACGAGACCACCGGCCGCGCGCGAAACACGGTGGCCTGCGTGATCGAGCGCACGGTGGCGTCCACGATGCGGCGGAGGATCTGGTTCGTGCGCGGGTAGTAGCCCGGCGCGCCACGCCGCACGGCCGCCACGATCTCGGCGAAGCCCAGGCCGGCGTAGAAGAACGAGACGATGACGCCGAGCAGGAAGAGCGTTTGTTCGGGGACGGAAAGCACGGGGGGAAGCTAGCCGCGCCGGGCGCGGGAATGCAGCGAAAAACGCGCGCGGCCCCAGGTGGACACGATTCCTTTGCAGCCCTCCCCATTCCAACGATGACCGCCGCCATTCTCGGAGCCTCTTCCAATCGATCCAAGTTCGGGAATAAGGCCGTGCGCGCCTTCGTGCGCGCGGGGCACGCCACGTTCCCGGTGAATCCGAACGAAAGCGAAGTCGAGGGATTGCCTACCCAGCCGACCATCGGCGACGCCGCGCTCGCCGCCGGCGGCTCGCTGGGCGTGGCAAGCGTCTATCTGCCGCCGCGGGTGACGCTGGGAATCGTGCCGGAGATCGCCGCCGCCGCGCCGCGCGAGGTGTGGCTGAACCCCGGCGCGGACGACCCGGGCGTGGTCCGGGCATTGGAGACGGCTGGCCTGCGCGTGCGCTGCCTGTGCTCGATCATCGAGGTGGGTTTTTCGCCGGGCCAGTTCCCGGCGTGAGGAGAAATCTGATTTTTGCGCCGCGCTTGCCCGGCACCCGCGCAAGCAAAGGGAACGGGTAGCGCGGGCGGGGCGCCCGCGCTACCCGTTTTCCAGACCAGACGAGCGCGCACCTAGCGAAATCAAAAGGCCGGCCCCTCGCGGAGCCGGCCTTGGGAAGTCAGCGGGTGGAGTCAAACGCGCGCCTACTTCGGCGGCGCGGGCGAGGGCGTCGCCGGGGCCGTGGCCGCGGGCGGCGCGACGGGCGCCTTGAACAGCGGGAGGGAGCGCTCGACGGACTTGTAGAGGCCCCAGCCCAGCGGGATGCTGACCATCACCCAATAGAAGAGGACTTTTGGATTCATGCGGAGGAAGAAATGAGGAAGGTTTTCCGGGAAGCGCCGCGCCGGGATTGCGCCCGGCGCGGCGAGGCGGGGATTAAACACCAACGGCGGCCGGGGAACCGATCACCGGATTGACATCAGGCTTGGAGGGCTGCACCTCCGGTCCCTTGTAGTGGAAGCGCGCGTCCACGGGGCGCACGAGGAGATTGGCGATCAGGCCCACGACGAGCATCCCGATGCACACATACATCACGTTGTTGTAGGCCAGCTCCTTGGGCACGCCGGCGGCCTTCGCGTCGGTGGACATCTTGTTGAGGATGAGCGGCCCGAGCACCGCCGCCATGGACCACGAGGTGATGAGGCGGCCGTGGATGGCGCCCACCTGGTAGGTGCCGAACATGTCGCGCAGATACGCCGGGATGGTGGCGAAGCCGCCGCCATACATCGAGATGATGATGCAGCACACCACCACGAACCAGAACACGCTCTTGGCCTGCTGCGTTTGGGGGATCAGGTAATACAGCAGGATGCCGAGGCCGAAGTAGATGCAGTAGATCACCTTGCGGCCGGTGAGGTCGGACGTGGAGGACCAGAAAAAGCGGCCCACCATGTTGCAGATGGACAGCAGGCCCACGAAGCCGCCGGCCACGGCGGCCGGCACGCCGAACATGTCCTGGGTCATGAGCGAGGCTTGCCCGAGAATGCCGATGCCGGCGCTCACGTTCATGCAGAGCACCGTCCACAGCAGCCAGAATTGCGGGGTCTTCCACGCTTGGTCCACGGCGACGTGGCTCTGCGTGATCATCACGTTGGCCGACTGCGGCGGCGCGACCCAGCCCTCCGGCTTCCAGCCCGGGGCGGGCACGCGCGCGATGGCGGCTCCGAAGAGCATGAAGAAGATGTAGATCGCGCCCATGGCGAGCCACGCCTCGCCGACGCCGGTGGAGGTGGGGCTCTTGAAGTAATCCATCAGGATGTTGCCGAGCGGCGCGCCGATGAGGGCGCCGGAGCCGAAGCCCATGATGGCGAAGCCGGTGGCCATGCCCGGCTTGTCCGGGAACCACTTGATGAGCGTGGACACGGGCGCGATGTAGCCCATGCCGAGTCCTATTCCGCCGATGATTCCGTAGCCCAGGTAGATGATCCAGAGCTGGTGGAAATAGACGCCGAGGGCGGAGATCCACAGGCCGCCGCAGAAGCACAGCGCGGAGGCGACCATGGTCTTGCGCGGGCCGGAGCGCTCGACCCACTTGCCGAACACGGCGGCGGAGAGGCCGAGGATGATGAGGCCGATGGAATAGATCCAGCCGAGCTCGACGATGCCCCAGTCACCCGGGGCGGGCTTGGTGATGCCGATCACCTTGGTGAGCGGCACGTTGAAGACGGAAAAGCCGTAGATCTGGCCCGTGCACATTTGCACGGCGATGGCGGCGGGCGGGAAGCCCCAGCGGGAGTAGCCGGGGCCGGCGACGGTGGCTTCGCGGTCAAGGAAGCTCATGGGTGGTTAAGGG
>CALMOL010000397.1 GCA_937871685.1 uncultured Verrucomicrobiota bacterium | reverse complement strand
GTCCAGGCGGTGACCAGCGTGGAGCCCAGCGGCAAGCCATCGTCGGAGACGCTGCCGGCCAGGGTGACGGTGCCGCCGGGCGAGGCCACCTCGCGGTCGGGACCGGCGGAGACGAGCGGGGCATGGTTGCCCGTGTAGGGGCACTTGCCCACGGCGCCGGCGGAATAAGCGGCCTGCACCTCGGCGGGCGCGAGAGGACGGTTGTAAAGGCTTACCTCGTCGAGCGGCCCGAAGCACGGGTAGCCCGCCGGCGTGCCACCCACATAGAAATCCCACGCGGTCTGGATCCGCAGGTTGCCGATGGCCTCCTGGGCACGCGGCGCACCGTTGACATAGATCGCGAGCAGCCCGCCCCGAGCGCGGTCGTAAGTGACCGCGATGTGATCCCACTCGCCGATGCGCAGCACCCCGCCGACGGCCACCAAGTGCGGAAGGCCCGCGGCGTCGGTGGCCTGCACATACACGATGTCGCGGTAGCGATAGACATGGAGCCCGAAGGCATTCCCGTCGTGCCAAGCGGCCATCACCTGGGTGTCGTAGAAGGAAGCGCTGCGCTCCCACATCTCCACGGTGAAGCCGGCGGCCGACGCGCCAACGTCAAGCGCCGGGGCGGCCGGCACGCGCATGCGGTCGTCGGCGCCGTCGATGCTGAGCGCGGGGCCGACCTTGCCTTCCGTGAACGACGCGCCGTTGAGGAGGCGGCCGTCGTTGCCGCCGACCACGTCGCGCCCGTCGCCGTTGAGCGGCCACCAAGCCACGACGCCGGAAGGCGCGTCCGAGCACGCGAGGCCCACGCGCACTTCCACGCGGTCGCTGCCCTCGGCCTCGCCGTCGTCGGCCGCAAGGCGCAGCACGTAGAGGCCGGGCGCGCTGAAGGTGGCCGTCGTCTGGGCCTGGCCCGCGGTTCCGAAGCTGACAGCGGCGCCCGGGGGCGCGCTGTCCACCGTCCAGGCGACGCGCAACCCGCTGCCCGCGGGCAGACCGTCATCGCTCACGCTGCCGCCCAGGGCGATGGTGCCCCCGGCCGCCGAGACCGAGCGGTCGGGACCGGCCGAGACCAGGGGCGGCCGGTTCGCTCCCACCGGGCACTTGCCCACGCTGCCGGATTGGAAGAGCTGCCAGACTTCCTGGCCGTCCAGCGGGCGCTGGTAGAGGCTCACCTCGTCCACCTGCCCGAAGTAGGACACGCCGGTCGGCAGGCCGCCGACATAGAAGTCATAGGTGGTTTGCAGGCGCAGGTCGCCGATGGCCTGCCGGGCGCGCAGCACCCCGTTGACGTAGAGGCTCGCGTTGCCCCCGTTCGCGCGCTCGTAGGTGGCCGCCACGTGGTCCCAGCCGCCCGTGCTGAGCACTCCGCCCACGGCCACCTCGTGGCGAACGCCCGCCTCGTCGACCGCCGCCAAGTAAACGATGTCCCGGTAGCGATAAAGGTGCAGCCCGTAGGCCGACTCGCGGTGCCAGCCGGCCATCACCTGCGTGGCGTAGAACTCCGTCGAGCGCTGCCACAGCTCGATGGTGAAGCCGGCTCTCCCGGCCGCGCCCACGTCCAAGGCCGGGTTCGCCGGGATGCGCACCCGGTCGTCGGCGCCGTCGAACGAAAAGGCCGTGCCCACCTTGCCGGCCGCGAAGGCGGCGCCGTTGAGGAGGCGCCCGTGGTTGCCGCCGACCATGTCGCGCGCGTCCCCGTTGCCCGGCCACCAGGCGATGAGACCCGCCGGACCGGCGGAGCACGGGACGCCCACGCGCACTTCCACGCGATCGCTTGAAACGGCCTCGCCGTCGTCGGCCGACAGCTTGAGCACATAGAGGCCGGTCGCCGAGAAGGCAGCCGTGGTCTGCGCTTGGTCGGGCGTGCCGAAGCTCACTGTGCCGCCCGGCGGCGTGCTTTCCACGCTCCAAGCGACGCGCAGCGCGCTGCCCGCGGGCAGGCCGTCGTCGGTGGCGCTGCCGGCCAGCGCAATGGTGCCGCCCACCGCGGGAACCACGCGCGCCGGACCGGCGGAAACGACCGGCGGGCGGTTGGCGTCCACCGGACACTTGCCCACGGCGCCGGTCTGGAAGAGCTGCCAGACTTCCTGGCCGTCCAGCGGGCGCTGGTAGAGGCTTACCTCGTCCACCTCGCCAAAGTAGGACACGCCGGTTGGCAGGCCGCCGAGGTAGAAGTCATAGGTGGTCTGCAGGCGCAGTTCGCCGATGGCTTGCTGGGTGCGCAGCGTGCCGTTGACGTAGATGCTGACCAGACCGCCGCGCGCCGGCTCATAGGTCACCGCCACGTGATCCCAGTTGCCGATCCCCAGCACTCCGCCCACTCCGACCAGGTGCGGCTGGCCCGTCGTGTCCACGGCCTGCACGTAAACGATGTCCCGGTAGCGATAAAGGTGCAGCCCGTAGGCCGACTCGCGGTGCCAGCCGGCCATCACCTGCGTGGCGTAGAACTCCGTCGAGCGCTGCCACAGCTCGATGGTGAAGCCCGCCGCCGACGCGCCGAGGTCCAGCGCCGGCGCGGCGGGCACTCGCACCCGGTCGTTCGCTCCGTGGAGGCTCAGCGCCGACCCCACCTTGCCCGCCGCCCAGGCGCCTGGCGAGCCAGCATTCAGGAGGCGTCCCTCGTTGCCGCCGACCACGTCGCGCAAGTCACCGTTGAGCGGCCACCACGCGACCAGGCCGGTGGGCGTGCCGGCGCAGGGGATGCCCACGCGCGCTTCCATGCGGTCGCTCGAAACCGCCTCGCCGTCGTCGGCCGAAAGTTTGAGCACGTAGAGGCCCGCCTCGGAAAACGTGGCCGTGGTTTGGGCCTGGCCGGCCGCGCCGAAGCTCACGCTGGCGGTGGCGCTGGGGGCGCTCTCGACCGTCCACGCGACGCGCAGCGCGCTGCCCGCGGGCAGCCCGTCGTCGGTGGCACTGCCGGCCAGCGCGATGGTGCCGCCGGCGGAGGGCACGGCGCGATCCGGGCCCGCGGAAACCACCGGCGGACGGTTGGCGTCCACCGGACACTTGCCCACCGCACCGCTCTGCCAGAGGCCGTAGATTTCCTGGCCGTCGAGCGGACGGCTGTAGAAACTCATCTCGTCGATCTGCCCGGCATAGGTGGAACCGACCGGAGCGCCGCCCAGCCAGAGGTCATCGGTGGTCCGCAATCGGCGCAGGCCGACGGACTGGCGCGCGCGCAGCGTGCCGTTCACGTAGATGCTGACCAACCCAGCGGCGCGCTCGTAGGTGACGGCCACGTGGTCCCAATTGCCGACGCCCAGCACGCCGCCCACGGCCACCTCGAAGGCATCCGCAGGTGCCTCGCCGCCACGCACGTAAACGATGTCGCGATAGCGGAAGACGTGCAGCCCGTAGGCGTTCCCATCGTGCCAGGCCGCCATCACCTGCGAGGCGTAAAACTCGGTGCTGCGCTGCCATAGCTCGATCGTGAATCCGGCCGCCGACGCCCCGAGGTCCAGGGCGGGCGCCGCCGGCACGCGCACGCGGTCATCGGCGCCGTCGAAGGAAAAGGCCGCGCCCACCTTGCCGGCCGCGAAGCTCGCGCCGTTGAGCAGGCGGCCATGGTTGCCACCGACGATGTCCCGCGCGTCGTCGTTGCCTGGCCACCAGGCCACGAGGCCAGGCGGGCCGGTGGCGCAGGGGATGCCCACGCGCACCTCCATGCGGTCGGTCACGATCGCGCCGCCGTCGTCGCCCGTGAGCTTGAGCACGTAGAGCCCAGCCTCGGAGAAGGTGGCCGTGGTTTGCGCGGCGTCGGGGCTGCCGAAGGTGACGCTCGCCGTCGCGCTCGGGGCGGAATCCACCGTCCACGCGATGCGCAGGCCCACGCCGAGAGGCAAGCCGTCGTCGGTCACGCTGCCGGCGAGGGTAATCGTGCCGCCCGGCGACGGAACTACGCGATCCGGCCCGGCGTTGACTACCGGCGGCTTGCCGACGTGTGGCGGGCACTTGCCCACGCTGCCGGTCTGGAAGAGCTGCCAGACCTCCTGGCCGTCCAGCGCGCGCTGGTAGAGGCTCACCTCGTCCACCTGGCCAAAGTAGGAGGAGCCCTGCGGCGTGCCGCCGAGGTAGAGGTCGTAGGTGGTCTGCAGGCGCAGGTCGCCGATGGCCTGGCGGGCGCGCAGCGTGCCGTTCACGTAGATGCTCACCAAGCCGCCGCTCGCCGGCTCATAGGTGACGGCGACGTGGTCCCAGGTGCCGATGCCCAGCACGCCGCCCACGGCCACCTCGAAGGGGTTGGCCGGATAGCCGCCACGCACGTAAACGATGTCGCGATAGCGGAAGACGTGCAGCCCGTAGGCGCTCCCGTTGTGCCAGGCAGCCATCATTTGCGAGGCGTAGAAATCGGTGCTGCGCTGCCATAGCTCGATCGTGAACCCGGCCGCCGACGCCCCGAGGTCCAACGCCGGGTCCGCAAAGATCAGCGCGCTGTCCTGGCCGCCGTTGAAACCGAAGGCGCCGCCGACCTTGCCCTCGACGTAGCGGGCGCCATTCTGCAGGAAGGCGCGGTTGCCGCGCACGTGGTCCTCGCCGGTGCCGTTGGCCTGCCACCAGCCCACGATCCCGGCCGGGGCGCGCAGCTCGCACGGGGAATCCACGCGCACGTCGAGCGTGTCGGTGGAAGTGAACTCGCCGTCGATGGCGCTCAATTCCAGCAAATACACGCCCTTGGCGCTGAACTGCGCGGTGGTCTGGGGATCAGACGAGTCGGCGAACACCACGTCGCCGGGGCCGAACTTCTTGCGCCAGGTGGAGACCAGCGCGTTGCCCGCGGGCAGGCCATCGTCGCGCACGATGCCGGGCAGCGCGGCCGGCACGCCCACGCCGCGCACGGTGAGCAGGTAGCCGGCGTTGACGTAGGGGGCGCGGTTGCGCGGGGTGAGCGTGATGACCGCGTCGCTGGTCTGCGTGAGGCCGCCGAGGGTGGCGGTCATGCGCAGGGTGTAGGCGCCCGGCTGCGAGAAACGCGCGGTGGGCTGCGCCTTGGTCGGATCGTCGAACGTCACCGTCGCGCCCGCTGGCGTGGACGCGACGCTCCACGTCACGGCGGCGGCCGGGAAGGAGTGCGGGGTCTGGCACACGAGGCCGCGGAGTTGGAGCGGCTCGGGCCAGAACGCGGCCACGTTTCCACCGGCCGAGATGCTCCAGCCGGCCGTGGCGGTGGGAAGCGGCCAGCCGACGGTGCCCACGCTGAGGTCGTAGAGCGCGGGGCCGTCGCCGCTGGGGCCGGGCACGAAGTCCACGTGGATGCGAATCCAGCGGCCGGTGGTGGCGGGGGCGTTGCCTTCGAGCTGCACGGGCTGCCACGCGCCGTAGGTCACGCCGTCGTCCGAGGTGGCTACGGTCACGTCCAGGCGCGCGCCGTTGCAAAGGTTGGCGTTCCAGGTGAGCGGCTGCCAGGCGGCGCCGGGCACGCCGGAGTCGAAGGCCACCTCCCAGGCGCCGCGCGTGCCGGCCACGGCGGTGGCGTTGCCCACGAAGTGGGAATAGGCCCAGAGCACTCCGTTGAGGTTTTGCGAGGTGAGGTCCACCTCGCCCACGGGCGTGACGCCGTCGCGGCCGACGGGGCCGCCGAGCGGATTAATGCGCTGCACCACGCCGGTGGTGGACGAGACCCACACGCGGCCCTTGCGGTCGATGGCCACGCCGGTGGGGCCGTGCGCGGCCACCTCGACGTGGCCGACGAGGGTGCCGTCGGGCCGGAGGTGCGCCACGGTCTCGGAGCAGTGCGAGTTGGCGATCCAGACGTGACCGGTGACGGGATCGATGGCGATGCCCTGCGACCACACGGAGCCGTGGGAATACTCGCCGGCGAGCACGCCGTTGCGGTCGAATTTCTTCACCGTGGTGCTCGGGTCGCGCGTGACCCACACGTTGCCGTCCCGGTCCTCGGCGGCGGCCCACCAGCCGTCGGGCTGGAGGTCCCACTCGCCGGCGGGCACGCTGGCGAGCGCGAAGGAGGGCACCCAGCGCAGGAACTTGCCGGTGGAGAAGAGCGTGCCGGCTTGGTCGATGAAGCCGCCGTTGCCGCCGCGGCCGATGCTTGGCTCGGTGCGCAGGATGCGGCCCGTGTGGCTGTCGATGTAATCCCAGGCCGAGATCCCGGTGCCCGAGACCCACAGGTTGTCCTGCGCATCGACCGAGATGTGGCGCACGGCGGTGGAGTTGACGCGCGTGTAGAAGGTCACCAGCTCGTCGGCCGCGGTGGAGCACGGGTCGAGAGCGGCGCCTGGGCTGGGCCAGGGCTTGATGTCGCCGAGGCCGGTGGAGGTGTCGAGCCGGCCGTTGCCGTTGCGGTCCTTCCAATCCGGCGAGTTCGGATTGGCGATCATCGTGACCGAGTTGTCGCGCTCGTTGGCGACCCAGCAATTGCCGCGCGAGTCGATGGCGATACGCGAGGGATAGGGCGAGGGCGCGCCGTCGGGCGTGACGCGGTATTCGCCCAGCACGCGGCCGGTCTCGGTGTCCAGGCGCACCACGGTGCCGCGGTCATAGACGGGCACCCACACGAAGTCGAAGTCGGCCGGGTTGGAAAGGGTGCGCAGGTAGCCTTCGGGCTCGTTGCGCACGGCGCGCAGGGTGCCCTCGGCGAAGTCAGCCTGTGAGGTCCAGGTGCGACCGCGCGAAAGGGGCTGGATTTCCACGATCACGGCGGCCTCGGCGGAAAGGTTCACGCCGTCGGACACGCGGAAGTAGAAGACGAAGGGCGCCAGCGAGTCGGCCGGGGAGACTGGCGCGGTGTAGGTGAGATTCGGCGCGGTGCCGGCGAGCGTGCCGCGGTTCGTGACGGGCACGCGCAACGACCAGGAAAGCGACACGCCCTCGGGATCGCTGGCCGCGAGCGTGATGGCGACCGTCTGGCCTTCGACCACGCGCACGCGCTGCGAGGAAGCCGTGGGAGGGAGGTTAGGCAGCGGCGTCGGCGTGGGGGTGCGCGTCGGCGGTACGGGCGTAGACGTTGCCGTATTCGTGGGTG